>CAVJRB010000356.1:0-13876 GCA_963651655.1 bacterium
TTCATCCAGTAAGCCGCCCAGGTTAGAACCTATGTCTGAAATATTTGTTACCATAGTGCTGAATCCTTCGCTTATTGCACCTGGTAACTCACCTGCTGCCGCCGAAGCGTTTGTTTTTAATGTGTTCCATCCTTCATCCAGTAGTGTTCCAATTGTGGAACCTACTTCTGATATTCCATTTTTTAAATTTCCCCACGCTTCTGATACTGCTCCTGGTATTTCGCCGACAAGGTTTGACGCATTTGTTTTTAATGTGTTCCATCCTTCGTCCAAAAGCGGTCCGATTGTAGAACCTACCTCTGATATACCGTTTTTCAAGTTTTCCCATCCTGCGGATATCGCACCAGGTATATTACTTACAAAGTTTGCTGCGTTTGTTTTTAACGTTTCCCATCCTGTATCCAGCAATGTTCCAATCGCAGAACCTACGCCAGAAATTCCGGTTTTCAGTGTTTCCCATCCTGCGGATATCGCACCAGGTATATTACTTACGAAATTTACGGCATTACTTTTCAGCGTTTCCCATCCTGCATTCAATAGCGTTCCAATTGTGGAACCTACCGCAGAAATTCCAGATTTCAGCATTTCCCACGCACCAGACAGTGCACCAGGTATCGCATTTGCCACTGTTGAAGCAGTGCTGCTGATCTTTTCCCATGCGCTTGACCAATCACCGTGGATAATATCCATAACAACACTGATCGCGCCCTTTATGATATTCAGCGCACCGTCTATCACGCCTGTAATGGAAGACCAAACACCAGAAAGGGTTGTCTTTATCCCCTCCCACGAAACTGTCCAATCTGATCCAATCAGTCCAAGAAACGCATTTATCACGCCGCATATGGTGTTTCCTATGTTGTCTATTGTCGAATAAATAAACTCCCATGTTCCGGAAACAATGCTTTTTGCAGCTTCCCAGCATCCCGACCAATCGCCGTTAAATGCTGATACAAACATTTTCACGATTCCTGATATCGTGTTCAGTGTGGCAGAAAGAAAATCTGCTATAAATTGAAAAGCACCGACAAATACCGGTGCTAATAAACTACATACTGCATTCCAGGCGGCTGATATTGCCTGCCCTACATTTTCAAAATCAAATCCTAAATCATTCAGTGTTGATACTATATTCTGTGAAAAACTCTGAATGGTGTTTGTGATCTGGTTCCATATTCCTGTTATAGCAGTTCTGAATCCTTCGTTTGTGTTCCACAAGTGAAGGAAAGCTGCTGTTAATGCTGCGATCACTGCAATTGTGATTCCCGCAGGTGATACGATAGCCTTAAATGCTCCGCCTATCTTTGACAGGCCGCCTTTAAATAATCCGGATATTGCATTTTTCATTCCGCCTGCTTCTGTAACAAAATTATGTGCGATATACGGAAAGTTCGTAAGCACTTGCGTTGCAAGTTTCATTTTTGAACCAATCCCACCTGCTACCGTAAGGAATCCGGAAACAGCACTTTTTGCTTTTCCTAATGCCGGTGTGATTTTTCCTGCTGCCAGCAAGAACGGTGCAAATGTTACGGCTACTTCTGAAAGTGTCGCAGATCCGTTTTTGATATCGTCAAATGTGTGTTTTACGCTATCCGAAATTCCTTTTCCGGCAGCTTCAATCAACGTTTTTCCTGCTTCCAGCAGTTTTGGTGCAGCTTCGATCAGCGCAGTTGAAATGCTTTCTACCATTTCCCCTGTTATTTCTACAATCTCTGGCAGATTGTTTGCGATTCCGTCTGCAAGTCCTGTTATTAAACCGGTTATCAGTTCTGTTCCTGCACTTATTAACGCCGGTGCGTTTTGAACGATTCCAACTGCCAGTGTTCGTGCAAGGGAAAGTGCTGTGTTGATTACTTCCGGTCCCCGTGTAACAAGGCCGTCAACAAAACCACCTATCGCGGTTGCTCCGCTTTCCATAATGCCTGGAAGTCCATTCACGATTCCTTCTGCAAACGAAACCGCTATATCTATTCCAGTCAGCAATACTGTTGGGATCAGATTAAACATTCCACTTATGAAAGTAGATCCAATATCCGAAGCAACATTTCCAAGTTTTCCGGCACTTGATGCAATCCCCTCAACGAATGAAGTAACAAGACTTACTCCCATTTCTACTGCTTTCGGGGCTACGTCTGCTATTGCGTCCACTGCATCTGCTATCACTTCTCCGATCGCGCCCACCATTCCAGATAAGCCGCCTTCGTCAAATGCCGTAGATAACTTTCCAAGCATTTCCTGTCCAAGCTGGACCATAGAGCGCAAACCCGGATTGATTTCTTTAAAAATGCTTATGTACAGATCTTCTGCTGCTGAATTGAGAATTGCCAGATCTCCTTTTAGGTTGTCCAACTGTATGTTGTACATTTCCTGGCACGCTCCGACGCTATCATTGACTTTTCCGGTCAATTCATCGAACCGGTTTCCCGTTCCTTCTACAATCGAAGATAAGCCCTCAAATATCAGTCCTGCGCTTTCTGCGTCCATTCCGTACTGCTGCATCATCTGCGCCGCAAATTGTTCACTTGTCATTGTAGAATCAAATCCTTTTGCCATTTCATCAAGATTGATTCCCAACTGTGACAGGCTTTGTCCGTTTTGTGCCAGTGACGCATCCACCACGCTTCCCAGGCTTTGCACGGAATCTGCGGTTGCTGCCAGCATTGCTCTTGCCGCTGCAAGGTCTGTCTGCTTAAATATCGTTGAAAGTGTGTTGTTCACGTCTGCCGCGCTAAGGCCTGCCATTTGTTTATTGAGATCTCCAAACACATCTCCAAGTGAACGCATATTTCCTTGCGCATCATATGCAGACAATCCCATTTTTTCAAACATTGCGGCTGCGTCGCTGTTTCGTGGGCTTTGTAGCGACAAGATCATATTGCGAAGGTGCGTGCCGCCTTCTGCGGCCTTTATACCGTTGTCGGCGAGGATTCCCAATGCCACGTTTAGCTCTGTTGTCCCTCCTGCAAGGTCTTTAGCAGTTCCTCCGACTGTCAGGATTGCTTCTCCAAGCTGCGCAACCGAAGTATTTGAAACGGATGCCGTTTTAGCCATTTTGTCTGCGAAAGATTCCAGGTTTGTTTGTGTTGCTTCGATACCAAGTGCGCTCATCGCGTCCGTGACCATATCACTTGCGTCCGCAAGTTCCATTGCTCCGGCACCAGCAAGTCGCAGCACTGTTGGCAATGCCGTTGCTGCTTCCTCTGCGCTGTAACCGGCAAGTGCAAGGTAATTTAATCCCTCTGCTGCTTCCGTAGCACTAAAAGCCGTTTCTCGTCCGCACTGTCTGGCGGCATTTTCAAGTGTTTCGTATGCTGCTACGCCGTCTGCCGTATTGGTATCAATCAGCATGGTTGCCTGTACCTGGCTCATTGCCTGTTCAAATCCAGAACCTACGTCTATTGCTTTCTTTGTTATCGCTGCAACTGCTCCAACGCCTGCAACTGTGGCAGCGGCCATTGCCTTTGTTGCCCCGCTGATTCCTTTTTGAACAGCAGAAAAAGCACTGTTTAATGAGCTATCAATTTTTCCGCCTATTTTTATTGCCAGACTCAATTCTTTGCTCATTGATCGCTACCACCTCCTTTGCAATTTCTATCAGGTCAAACAATGGCATACTTTCCAGTTCTGTTATTCCTGTATTTGTTGCCATTGATAACCTGATTGATAATTTTCTTATGTCCTGCCCTTCTGTCGGTTTTATTCCGCGCCGTACAAAAAATTGGTCACTCTGTTTTTAACCTTGATGCACTCTTTCGGTGGCAGGTTGTAGAAAAATTCTACTGGCAGATCTGCTGCTTTGGATGCCATCATAAAGGCGTATTCCATTGACATTTCCGGCATAACGCTGATATCTCCAGATCTTGCCATGGCCTTTGAAGTCATAACCATGTCACGGCCTGTAAGGTTTTCAAGCCCGGAAAGGTCAACGGAATTGTAGGTTGAATCCTCAAACTTTACAGGACGTGCAAAGTTGATTACAAGCGGATTGTCTTCTACTTCCCCTGTCAGCACTTCTGCTTTCTTTGTTTCTTTTTCCTCTGCTACGGTATTCTCTGTTTCCATGTTTTTGTTGATATCTGGCATTTTATTTTCCTCCGTTTTCTTTTTTTGAAATTTATTAACACTGGCTGCGTGCTTTCTGTAACAGATCCACGTCATTTACTTTGTAAACAACATTCAGTTTGTCCAGCTCGAATTTCTTCTTTCCGTTTACTTCGATCAGGATATAAAGAATCTCAAGTTTTACAGACGGTTTTGTTGCTGATCCTTGTTTCAGTGAACCCATTGTGAAACCTTTTTTCTTGCCCTTGATTACGATTCTTGACGGCATAAAGTCCGTTTTAAAGTTTGCCTGTTCAATCGCCTGGTTAGAAATTCTCAGTGTGATATTGATTGAGTTCTGCATATTCATAAGTGCGAACATCTGATCGTCAATCATGCGGAACGGGATTTCAATTTCACTTGCCCCGAAGTGTCCCAGTGTCGGTTCGTCAATCTCTCCTAAGATTCCCGCACCCGACAGTGTTTCTGTGAGTGCGTCAAAATCCGGAAGTGATACTTCGTCAGTAAGTCCGACCATTTTAGTTCCGTCTAAATAGCCGTTGTATAAATTAACTTTCGTATTCATTTACTAAGCTCTCCTTTCTTACGCTGTGAAAGCTGCTGCCAGAATAGACGGATCAAATTCCAGTACAAACAGAATATCTTCCGCAGGTGTCCATGGTGCCAGGTGGATTCTGAACTGTACTTTTCCGTTCATAATATTTGTTGTTGGGTTTTCGCTTTCCAAAAACTCAATATAACCACCAGCAATTCTTCCCTGTGCTGCCAGCGCATTCATATTTACGTTTTCATCATCAACGATTGACTGTACCAATCTGTATGATGCAAGGCCATCAACTCTCTGGTGATATGTCAGGATAAGATTGTTTGATAACCATGTGAACATTCTTCTGCAACAGAACCATGCGTCTTTCGGATCACTTGAAGATGGATAAACCGCTGTTCTGTTTCCCCAAGTATGCCAACCGTTAAAATTGATGCAGGTATTTACTCCATAGCTGTTTACAATGTTTGCCTGCTGTTCATCCAGTACAACTTCTGTTCCGTCCTCCAGACATATTCCGGAAATTGCAATTGCGATATTGGACGGGGACTGGCAAGGAACATCGTCGTTTTCTGCGTCTGTATAAGCGGTGTATGCTGCTTTGATCGCTGACATATGATAAATTTTGTCCCCGATCTTTGCGCACGGCCATTCAATGTCCAGGTGTTCAGAGATCATTGCAGACGCTTCTTTCTGGGTTTTTACGTCCGTATACTTCTTCGCTCCTGTTTCTGTGCTGTCAAGGTCTACAACTGCTTCACACTTGAATACACCGTTGATTCCGGTACACTTTGCTGCGATCGCTGCTGCAATGTTCGGGTCCTTTGACCAACCAGGGCAAACAATCAAGCCTGGTGTAAGTCCCAGTTTCGGGAACACCTGTCTGATTACTTCCAGTCCGGTTTCCTCTCCTGTTTCTGCATTGTAACTTCCGATAATGTCAGTCTTTGTTACCATTTCTGGTGCGATCTGTTTACCGCTGACTTTGATTGTGTTTCCTCCCGGCTGTGCTAATACGGAAAGAATTGTAATGATCGCGTTTCCGTCAGAATCAAAAGTGATGATGTAATCATCTGCTTCCAGTTTTGCTGATCCGTGTTTTACTGTGAGCTGATCCGGAAGGATTCCTTTGATTGTTACGGTTGCCTGCCCGTTTACTACTGGGAACTCCTGTTCTGTGAAGTCCTTAACGTGTTTTCGCGGGTCCAGCACATTGATTAATACAATTGGTGCAACATTTGTTACGCGGAAAGATGCGTCAATGCTTTCGCAGATGTTATAATTTGTGAAGTCGTCATTATATCCTACTGCTGCGCTTGCTTCCGCGAAGCTGTATGCCAGCATAGGGGTATTTGTGCAACTGTATGGATCATCCGCCATATTCACTGGTGCTACTCCAACTACTACCTGCAATCCTGCGGTACCTGTAATCGGTACGGTCAGACTTGTAGGATTTTCAAGCGTTCTAACGCCGTGATTGTAAGCCATTTGTTTTTCCTCCCTTATTTGTTCTTCACTGCTGCGTATGTAAGTTTGTACAGCATGCTAAATCTTCCGTCCGGCAATGTTACTGCCTGCGCAACTTCTGCATAGCGTGATACCGGAACGATTAGACCTTTGATTGATGGAACTTCTTTGATGCGTTCTTCCAGAAATTCTGGAATGATACCGCCTGCAAATACTCTTCCGTAATTGATATTGATATCGTTAATGTTCGGTCCCAGATACACCACGTCTTCTGGTGGTTCCTTTTTTTCTGGCTCCTGCTGCCCCGCTGTTTCTTCCGGTGGTGCGGTTGTTTCTTCCGCTGCTTCCGGTGTGTTCTCTGGGACTGCTTCTGCTTCATGTGAAAGTACCGCCGCAATAGGCTTTGCAACTGTTGCGGTTACGCCTTCTGCATTTTCAGAAACTTTCTTCCTGCTCATGCCCATTCATCCTCCCTTTCTATTGGTGCTGTTAAAAAGTTCATGGAAAGTGACCCGAAATTATATGGGTAACTCTCTTCGTCCTGTAAGGCCCATTCCATTTTTGATTCGCATTCGTAACGATGGTTGAGTATCGGATTTTTGAAAAATCTCTGCCGAATTGTTTCAATCATATGCAGGATATCCAGATACCCGTTATTGCTTTTATCCGGATCATAAACGCCAAAATTAAGCAGGATATTAACTGCCTGGTTTCCTCCTGGCTGTTCTATCCTGCCTTCACTGATCCGCACTACAATGTACGGAAATACCTGTTCTGCTGTAAATGTTTCGACCTGTCCCCGTTCTATCATTTCCGGTGTAATTTCGTCACCTACTGTATTCGTGTCCGGAATTGGAAGCCATTGTTTGTGAATGTTCAATTCTTTTCTTTGTGCTTCCTGTCCTTCCTCTGTTGGCGGTGTGAGAAATGTTTGTCCTGCGAACAGTTTCTTCAATTCTTCGCATAAATCGGTCTGTAAAAAGAACGGTGTTGATTCTCTCATGTTTTAACCTCCAAGTACCCTTCTTATCTGTCCTTCAATATTCTTTTCCAGATTTTGTTTTATTTTCGGTTCTACAACGCCGTATACCCTCTTTTCATTTCCGATCATTACCGGAACGCTGTTGCTGTACAACTGCTTTATAGGCAATCGCTCTTTGCCTTTTCTCTGGAACATTCCGCCGTGTCCGGCACCTACCGTAGACTTAAATGCTTTTATGTTTCCTTTTTGCAGGGTTTTCAGACCGCCCGCCGTAAGGATCTGCGCTTTTCCTCCTGCTCTCTTCGCCATTGAAGTTCTGTAAGAAGTAATCGGCATGGGTGCGCCCGTTGACTTGATAATTGCCGTCAGATTCCCAGTGGTTGCATTCTGGATGGTCATTCCTCTGTTAAACTTTCCGGCTTTTACCGTGTATGTTTCCTGTGCTTTACGGCGCAGGTCTGTTCTGGCCTGCTTTGCAGTCCTGTTCAGCGCATCTTTGATAACCTTCGGCGTTTTGCTTTTCATATCACCGAGTTTCTTTTCTACCTGCTGTACTGTACGTTGGTCAAATTCAAATTCGATCATCCTTTATTCATCTCCAGCGTGATACTGTAAACTCCGTATTCGTTTACTGCATCCTGTACAAGATACTCTTTTCCGTCCATCCTTAAAGCAGCTCCGACTACTGGCAGCATACCGAAATCAATGCCTTTGACATATACCATGATCTGTTTCGTGTATACGCCGTCCATGTTCGATTTCATGCGCTTTTCTCTTTCAATCAGCTCATTTTCATCGACAATCGCAGGCATTTTCTTGTTATTGATCGTATGTATGTCCGCAAATTCCTCAATGTTCAAAAACACATTGGAAACGTCCTGTCTGGCAGCTTCCTTGAACGGGATCATAAAACCTTTGCAACAAACCAGCTATCAACATCATGCGGAACACATAACGGTGCGGATGAAAGCTGTAATGTTCTTTTTGCAGGTCTTCTTGTAACCCATGAATCAGGAACATACTTTCCTTCAACGGTACGGAATGTTTCTGTATGCGGATCTACCAGTGTGATTGCTCCATAGTACATGGAATAGTTTGCAGAACTTGAAAGCATGGCAAGTGTTCCATCTGGAACCAGCGGTTTCTCTTCTGGTGCTGCCGGGTTTGTCCAATCATCCAGATACCATTCGTTGTATGTGTAGATATCCATACCTAATTCGTGGATAGTTCCAACATAGGTAACACCATTCGGTAACTGTTTTGGCTGGATCACTGCAAGATTGTAGTTTTTGGTATCAAGCATTTTCTGCACATCTGCATTTCCTACAAATGCGTCCACTACATCACTTGCCATTACACAAATATCGCAGTTTGCAAAACCTGTCTGCTGCACCTTTTTATGCCAACGCTTGATATCTGCCATCGGTGCCGCGGATGCTCCATTCCATTTTTTAGCTGCTGTTGTAATTGTTTCTTTGTTTGTAAATTCAAAGTCAATTTCTTCGTTCAGTCCGTCGCCAATAATCGGAATCTTTCCGGTGAAAATAGTCTGCGCGCACATCAGTTCTTCTCTTCGCGTAATCATTTCCCTTAATTCGATCATGTCTTTCGCAAGTTTTAATGTTGCTCTTTCCGCAGGTGTTCTTCCAGATGTGATGCTTTCGCCCGGAAGTCTTGTCATAAGTTCATCTGCTGTGGTGATCTTATCCGGTGCAACCAGCGGCGGTGTATATGTCTTTGTCTGATATCCGGTATTCGGTACTGTTTTTCCTCCGATCAGGCGGTGTACATACGGTGCCACTTTTCGGCTTCCCTTTACAAAATCAACATCCACATTTTTGGTTGTAAATGTCTCTTCGTTTCTAAAAAAAGTGCTGCGGAAGAAGGTATGCACTGGCGGGAGTTTTTCCACAATGCGCCCCATAGTCCGCGGCTGATAAATACTTACTTCATTTGCCATTTTCTTTTTCCTCCCTTATCAACGTAAGAAAATAGATTTATTTCTTAAAGTTTCTTTGATTGCATCTGCTGTAACTCCGGCCGGAAGCTCCAATGCGTCTGCAAAAAATTCACCAGTTAAAAAGTACACGCACTGTTCATCTGCTTCTGCGTTTGTCGCAGCAATTCCCGTCAGTTTTTCGATTGTTGCAGATGTTACAGCTTCCAGTTTTCCATCATCTCCCATCGTTACCGGTGTGCGTTCCTTGATAGCTGCTTTTGCTGTCGCTGTGTCTGTTGCTGTCGGGAAATCTCCAGCAAGGAAATTGACAGGTGTATGCTCTCTTTTCTCAATTTCGTACTGTGCCATTCTTTACACCTCCTGTTTTACTTTAAGAGATCCGGCAGTTTATCAATTGCTGCCTGGAACGGGTCTTCTGCTTCTCCGCCTGCTTCTCCTGCGGATGCACCTACGCCACCAACGTTCCCGTCTTTTACATCATTATCACGGTTGTTCAAGTAGTTTGTTCCCTGCTCCTTCTGTTTTGCCAGAATCTTTACAGCTACTTTTTCCGCCGCTACTGGGTTTGTGAACATTGCATCTTCCACGATATCTTCATATCCTGCCGGAACAGTATCTTTAATATCTTTAATGCGCTGTCTTTCCTCTGCTTTCGCATTGTTCTCAATCGTTGCTACCAGATCCGGATATGTATTTTTCAGTGCTTCGATTGTAGTAATGTTTTTGGGTTCCACTGTTTCTTCCTCCTTTTTCTCTTTATTTGTGAAGCTGTCTTTCTGACTGCTAATCACTAAATTTTGAATGTTCGGGCTTGTCTTGTACTTTGACATATCAATTTCCACGGAATTTACAACAATCTTTTCCTGATTTTCAATCACGGTATTTACCGTTTCAAAAAGCAGTTCGTCGCAGAATCCCTCGTTTACCGCCTGGTCGCCGGTCCACCAGCGTTCCTCTGACATCATTTTTGAAATATCTTCGGAATCCTTCCCGGTTTTCATTGCGTATGTGTTTACGATGGAATTTTTGATAACCCGCAGTTCTGCTGCCAGCTTGTCAAATTCTTCTGCCGTGTAGCTATCCCATACAGTCATGCTAGGATCATGGATCATAAACACGCCGTTTCTTGCAATCTTGATCGTGTCGCCCGCCATTGCGATTATTGTTGCTGCGCTTGCCGCCCATCCATCCACCTTTACGGTGATCTTTGCTGAATGATCCTTTAATCGTGTAAATATGGCATTTGCTGCGAACACATCACCGCCGCCGCTGTTGATCCTTACAACGATTTCCGGAACGTCCCCAAGTTCTGCAAGTTCCCGGTTGAATGTCGCAGGTGTTACCCTGTCTTCCCACCAACTCTGGCTACTTGCTATCGGGCCATATAACAGAAGTTCCGGTGCTGTTGTTTCTGTACCTGGAATAAAGTTCCAGAATTTATTTTTTTCCTGCGGGTTCTGCTGCCCGCTGTTCTCCTGCACCTGTGGCAATGTTTTTCACCTCTTTCAGTTGTTTTTCTTCTTGCAAAAGCTGATCGCAGTTTCCGTAAAAGTCGCCACCCGTCATTTCCATAGTCTCATCTGACCTTGTAGAAAATCCGTTTGCTACTCTTGTAACTGCTGCGTTTACTTCCTGTACCGGGTTCAATAATCCTCTTGCCGGTCCGTTCCATTTTGCTTTGCAGTATGCTTTGTGCGCTATTGGATCTGTAAAGAATCCCGGTGCGGAAATCCTGCCTTTAGCTACCGCTTCCGCTAACCATTCTTCATAAATCGGCTGGCAGAAATCATTCGTCAACCAGGCGCGGTACATCTTAAACATCTTCCATGCTTCTTCCAGTGCCCCTCTACTGGCTGAATAACTGCTGTTAAAGCACTTTAGTAATAATTCATAGGGTATTTCTAATGACGCGCCTATTTGCCTGCATATGGCTTCTACGAACCCGCTAAAGTTTGCATTTGGTCGCCCAGGGTTGATATCATGCGCCTTTTCACCTTCGCCAAGGTCCACAATGGCACCTGGTGCAAGTTCCAGCGTCGTTTCGTCCTCCGCATCTACCTGTACTTCTTCTGGCAGTGCGCTTCCTATCGGTTCTTCTTCACTGCTGTTATCCTTTTCGATAAATACAGTAAACATTCCGCTGACCACTGCTGCCACCAGTTCTGCATCCGTGTACCTTCCAATCTGCTTCAATGCTTCGATGACCGGTGCCAGGAATGGAACGCCGCGCCGCTGATCTATTCTTTCCCTTGCCATCAAGTGCAACACGTTTTTTCTTCCAGTTCGTTTCCCGTATGCTTCTACGCGCTGCCATTCGTACTTTTCATTTGCGTAGGATAGAGGGTGATGCTTTGAAAAATGGTACGCTACTACTTCCCCGTCTTCGTCCACCTCTACGCCGCCAATGATCCGGTTATCGAATGTATCGTAATTATCCGGACTGGAAAGCCTGTCTGCTTCGATCAGCTGCACGCGCAGATCGTATGGCTGATTTACCCTTTTCTTTACTGGAAGCAATGCCAGCGTGTCTCCAGACGCAAGCCAATTCACAAACGCAAGCTGTTGTAGTTCGTAGAAATTATCAAGTCGCGCCATATCGCAATCTGGGCTTTCCGCCCATACCGCCCATTCTCTTTCAATCTGCTTTTCCAGCTTACGTGCCTGTTCTGCTGTCAAGCCCAGTGTTTCTTTGTCCACTGTCGGTTTTAGCATTAAGCCGCGCCCTACTACATTTGTACGCATGGTCTTTATTGCACCATTGGCAATAGGTACACCCATGTACAGATCTCTTGAACGCTGCCGCAAAACAGACAGGTTATCGTTTATATCTTCCCTTGCAGATCCTCCCGCATAGTTCCAACCGATCATAGATTTTTTAACTGTACTGGCTCCATAATTCCCGTAGCCGCTGTTTAATATTTCCGCCTGCTTTCGCGCTGCTGTTCTTTTCAATCCTTTTTCTGGAGACACTGCCATAATGATTCTGTCAACCGTTTTTGAAAATACGCCCACCTTATCACCTCCCCTCTGAAAAACTGCATGAAAAAAGCACCCTTGCAGGTGCCTTCTCTCTTTTCTATTTCTTCACTTTACAATATTACCTCATTTTTGCGGGCAATATGGGGAAATAAACGGGTAAAACGGGAAATTGCGGGAAATGTTTTTACAGATCCCGCGGAACCACACGGCGTATTTTGCTGCGTCCGCCGTTCTTCGCTGCATTTTCCAGTGCATTCACTTTGTTATCCCAGTATTTGATCCGGTTTCCAATCTCTGTCAGATTAGCCCTTGTCAGTGTCCTGCTTCCGATAGTGTAGCCCTGTCCTGCTGACACCGTTTCTTCTGCTTCTAACCATGTTTCCAGATGTTTTTTTGCTATATCAAGTGTTATTCCTGCCATTTTATATACCTCCGTTGCTTCGTCTTCTTCGTTTTCTCTTTGCTGCTACTGGCTGCCCTGCTGTTTCTTCCGGCTTTTTCAATGGCAAGCCTGTAATTTCTATTGCGGCTGTCGCATAATTCCGACAGTCAAGTGCTTCGTTTCTTTTATGTTCGCCCTTGTCCTTTAATTCCCATGCAAAATAGGGTCTGCCGTGCTTATACCGCAGTACCTTTTTTTCAGATGTTAGCCCTTTGAAATATTTTTTGTCATATCCCTTTCCGTCTTCTTTCGGGAAATGACAATAGCCCGGTCCTGGTGTCTCAACCTTTAAACGATCCATTAACCAGCTTTTTCCCGTATCGACTCCGATCATAAACAAGTATGCTTTTTCCCTGTTGTTTTTCGTTGGCTTCTGGATATATGCTGCTGCGCTGTCGTTTGAACCTTTGATTGCAAATACTTTTCTGTTAAATCTTTTCTTGCAGAATTTATATACCTGGTTTGTACGGTGGCCGCCACTGTCCATGCAGGCGCATATGATTTTAAGCAGTGTTCCGTCCGCTTTCTGGAATGACTGCATTAAAAATGTGTCCAAGTCGTTCCATACTGGATCATCCATGTTTCCCGTATCTCCATACAATGCCGCATATTTTATTCCCCAGTTTTCATATTCCGGTCCCCACCCGACTACTTCTACCTCAAAACGATCATCTTGTGTATCTATTCCGGCTGTCAGATACAGTACGTCTTCCGGGACTTCACAATTATAGGTTTCGCGGCGTTTCATCAGAACTTCATCTTCTATCTGTTCGCCGTCTTCCTCCCATGTTTCCCCCAGTTCTGTATTAGTCCATACTTTCAACATTTCCACGTTGCCTTTTTTCTTTTCGGCATTTGCCATCAGGAATTTTTCAACAACTTCTTTCCAGGTTGCAAGCGTGCTGGCTAATGTATTTAGATGGAACCCCTTTACTGGGTTCTCTGGGTCTTCATGCACGAACTTTCCTTCTACAAAATGTTCTTTCCACTCCACTTCTGCGGACACTGCCCCGCATTCTTCGCAAACGTACCGGATTTCTGAAAGGTCGTCTTTATCAAATACCACATTCGCCCACTTTAGCGGTTGCAATGCTCCGCAGCATGGACACGGTGTATTCCATTCACCCCTGCTGCTGTTTTCGTACTCTACTTCTATTCTGGACAGTCCTTTTATTGTTGGTGTTGACACGTCTACTTCCTTTCGGTTCCAGAACGTTGTCAAACGCTTTGCTGCCAAAAACAGCGGATCTCCTTCATTTCCTGCCGTTGCCGGATATCTGTCTATTTCATCCGCAAGTAATATTCTAATCGGTCTGGATGCCAGGGAAGACGGGCTGTTTGCCCCTACCATAGTGACGTGACCACCCGGAAAAATCTTTTGCAGAATCGTGTTCCCGCTGTTTCTGCTCTTATCGTTGATTCTTTCGCATATAACCGGCG
>CAVJRB010000357.1:0-3523 GCA_963651655.1 bacterium
GCCTTCTTAAGGGCGTAGGCAGAGTAGTTGCCGTCGTACATGCGCATCTGTCCGGCCTCGATCTCCACGATCTTGGTGACAACCTTGTCCAGGAAGTAACGGTCATGGGACACAATAAATACCGCTCCCGGATAGTTGAGAAGATAGGTTTCCAGCCATGCAATGCTCTCCATATCCAGATGGTTGGTAGGCTCATCCAGAAGCAGGATATCCGGCTTGGAGATCAGAAGCTTGCCCAGTGCCACACGGGTTTTCTGGCCGCCGGAAAGATTCTCAATCTGCTTGTTATAATCCTCTTCCTCAAATCCAAGTCCCTTCAGAACGCCCACGATCTCGCTTTTATATGCGTAGCCGTTCTCCAGCTCAAACTGGTGGGTCAGGCGGGTGTAGCTGTTCATAAGGCTCTCCAGCTTGTCCCCTGCCACATATTTCATTTCCTGCTCCAGGGTACGGATCTTTTCTTCCATATCCAGAATGTACTGCTTGGTGGTCATCAGCTCCTCATAAATGGTGTGATGGCCGTGAATGTCCTGATACTGAGCCAGATAGCCGATCTTCTTATCCTTGGCGACCACCACTTGACCGGAATCCGCGGAAATCTCCTGCATGATAATGCGAAGGAGCGTAGTCTTGCCCGCACCGTTATTGCCGATCAGGGCCGCTTTTTCCCGTTCTTCTATGTGAAAAGAAGCATCCTGCAAAATCACCTTCTCCCCGAAGGACTTGCAGATGCTCTGACATGATAAAATCATAATTTCCTCCTTACTCATACGATCCGGATGCCTGTAACTGCACTTGTTCCCGTCCGTCATCCAGACCCTTATCCCTAATATTATACTTGAAAACCTGTATTTTTGAAAGAATAATTGTCAAATTATAAAAAAATATGCAAAATTTTTGTAATTCTGCACAAGTTTAATTGACAAGAAAATAACATTTCGGTATAATTGACGTAGTGTATCGCGGAAAAGTATAGGCAGCGGAAACAAGGAGGGGAACATTTTGGAGGCGAAAGAAATCTCAAAGGCAGTAGTCAAGAGACTGCCAAGGTATTATCGCTATCTGGGGGAACTGATGGAAGAGAAGGTAGAGCGCATATCTTCCAATGACCTGAGCAAGAAAATGCACGTAACTGCATCCCAGATTCGTCAGGATCTTAACAACTTCGGCGGTTTTGGACAGCAGGGATACGGATATAATGTAGAATATCTTTACACAGAGATCGGCAAGATTCTGGGGCTTGACACCATCCACCCCATGATCATTCTTGGTGCAGGTAATCTGGGCCAGGCACTTGCCAATTACGGGGATTTTGAGAAGAGAGGCTTCCGTCTGGTTGGAATTTTTGATGTGAATCCGGTTCTGGAAGGAATTTCTGTCCGGGGCATTGAGATCCAGATGATCAGCCGCCTTCCGGAATTTATAAAGGAGAATCAGGTGGAGATTGCCATTCTGACTCTTCCCAAGAACAAGGCCAAGGAGATGGCGAAGATCCTCATTGAGAACGGAATTAAAGCAATCTGGAATTTCGCACATACAGACCTGGATGCTCCGGAGGACGTAATCGTGGAGAACGTTCATCTTTCCGAGAGTCTGATGGCACTGTCCTACAATTTAAGCCAGTATCGAAACCAGCATACAGAGAAATAAGTCAAAGAGGACTGCTGCCTGTCTCACTGAAAGATTTACAGGAGACCGGGCGGCAGTTTTGCATATAGACGCGGGAAAGGCAATCTGGCACTTGGCGAAGCGCCGCCTGACGCGTCAGATTAGGAGCTGATCATGAAAAAAGTTGTAACCTGCAGCCAGATGAAGCTTCTGGACCATGAAACCATTCACAGCATGCACGTACCGTCACTGGTGCTGATGGAGCGCGCAGCCCTGGCTGTCAGAGATGAAATCGTGAACTATCTTTCCGGGAAAAATCCGGGCGGCAGCTGGCAGCATGAGCGTGTCCTGGCGGTCTGCGGCTCCGGCAACAACGGCGGCGACGGCATCGCCATTGCAAGGCTGCTTCACTTATCCGGAATCCAGACAGAGATTTTTCTTGCAGGAAATCCGGACAAAATGACAGAAGAAACCAGACACCAGTGGGAAATTGCCGCCAGCTATCAGGTGCCGGTAACGAATAACCCGGTATGGAGTGAATATACTGTTATAGCAGACGGAATTTTCGGCGTGGGGCTTTCCCGGGAAATTGCGGGAAAATACAGAGAAATCATCGACTGCATGAATCAGACAGAGGCATACAAGATAGCCGTGGACATTCCGTCTGGCATCCACGGCGATACAGGAGCCATTCTCGGCGTGGCTTTTAAGGCAGACCTGACAGTGACTTTTGCATATCGGAAACGGGGACTGTGCCTTTACCCTGGAAGAATGTACGCGGGAAAGGTTGTGACAGCAGACATTGGAATTTACGACCGTGATCCCAAAGGCATCCAGATTGCAGAAAAAGCAGCCTGTCACCTGGAGCAGACAGACCTGGCAGCGCTTCCTTTAAGAGCCCCCTGGGGAAATAAAGGAACTTTCGGGAAAGTCCTTCTTATTGCAGGCTCCCCTGGAATGTGCGGCGCCGCTTTCTTAAGTGCCAGCGCAGCCCTTCACGGCGGAGCGGGAATGGTGAAGATCCAGACCGTGGAGGAGAACCGCGTTCCCCTTCAGACCCTTCTTCCAGAGGCAGTGGTAACCTGTGAATTTAACGAGGAAGCCAACAGGAAGAACCTAAGCTGGTGCGATGTGTTGGTGATCGGTCCCGGACTTGGAACAGACGGAGTGGGCAGAGAGCGAATGCTCTGGTTTTTGAAAAACGGAGCGGCAGCAAAAAAGCCTGTGGTCATAGACGCGGACGGGCTGAATCTTCTGGCAGAGCATCCGGAATGGCAGGAATTTATAAATGAAAATACAATTCTGACTCCGCATATGGGAGAGATGAGCCGTCTGACAGGCAGCAGCATTTCTCATTTGAAAGAGGATCCGGCAGCCGCGGCCTTTGAATTTGCAGACAGAAGCGGCGTCACCTGTGTGCTGAAGGATGCCTGCACCGTAATCGCAGACCAGGAAGAACACCTGTATTTCAACCTTTCCGGCAATTCGGGAATGGCAACTGCGGGAAGCGGGGATGTACTTTCCGGCATAACGGCTGCAGTGCTTTGCATGTATCACAGCCAGGAAGAGAAGCCGCGGGTTTCTTATCAGGCAGCCATGGCCGTTTACATCCATGGACTTTGCGGGGATTTTGCCAGGAGGAAAAAAGGAACCCACGGCATGACCGCACAGGATCTGATCGAAGCACTTCCGGAAATATTGAAGCTTTCGGAGGGGGAAAATTAGAGCGTGCCCCAAGGCGGAAATGATTTTTTAAACAGGTTACATCGGTGAACAGGAACGAGGAGAGTTACTGCTCACTCCGTGCCCAGTAACACGCTTCGCGATGCACAGAAATCATGCATAGCATGATTTCGCGCTGCAATTCTCGGGTTTTCTGTGAACTTTGTTCACAAAAAACACCTCGCGGAACATT
>CAVJRB010000358.1:0-4277 GCA_963651655.1 bacterium
CCACCCGATAGTAGAGATTTTTCCGGTCAAAACCAGTGACGACAATGTTTGGATTCTTCAGTTCCAGAATCCTTGCAATGTCGTTTTTGACTACTTCTGTGGCTGTGGCGGTGAAGGCACTGAGAATCGGATGCCCAGGCAGCTGCTTCACGAAATCTACGATCTTCAGGTAGCTGGGACGGAAATCCTGTCCCCACTGGGAGATACAGTGTGCCTCATCCACTGTCACCATAGAAATAGGAGTATGTAAGGCAAATGCCAGAAAAGAAGCCGTTTCCAGTCGCTCCGGCGCCACATAAATGATCTTGTACACGCCTCTTGCAGCGAAAGAAAGTGCCTTGCTGATCTGTCCTTCTGTAAGGGAAGAATTGATATACGCCGCATGGATTCCCGCTTCATTTAAAGATTTCACCTGGTCCTGCATAAGCGAAATCAGCGGCGAAACCACCAGCGTAATCCCAGGTAAAAGCAGCGCCGGAACCTGATAACAAAGGGACTTCCCCGCCCCCGTAGGCATAATCGCCAGCGCATCCCTGCCATCCAGAATCGTATCTATAATTTCCTCCTGCCCCTCCCGGAAGGAGTCATATCCGAAGTAAGTTTTTAAAATCTGCAAAGGAGTAATCGGTGAACTTCCCATCTGCAGATTGGAACCTGTTGTATTTAATGTCATAATTGTCCTTTCTCTATTTATTTACCATTTTCAGTGCCGCAGCAGCCGTTTCCCCCGTCAGCTCTGTAATACTGGAAAGCACCGGAACATCCCCATATTTCCGGTTTTCATAAAACGCATAATAGCATCCATACAAGATATACGTCAGCATAATATTAATATCCCGGTTCTCCCGATACTGCGGATATGCCCCAAACACCAATTCCTTCAAAGCAATCTCAATCTTCTGCACCAGACATTTACTTCTGCTCCCTGAAAACAAAATCCCAATCAGCGCATCCTTCGCCAGAAACCCCATAAACAGCTCCCGCGAAAAATCCGCCGTATCCTCCAGCACCCTCTCCGGATGGCTCAGATTTTCCATAATAGAAACCACCACCTCCGTCTCCAGCGTATCCGAAAGATGATAAATATCCTGATAATGAGAATAAAACGTAGACTTATTAATCCTCGCCCTCTCACACAACTCCTTAATCGTAATCCTCTCCAGCTCCCTATGCGATCTCAATTCAATAAACGCATTAATAATACTCTGCCTTGTCTTTTCAACCCTAATATCCATACACTTTTCCTGCCTTTTATCACACTGGGAAAAAATTTCTGTCTTTAATAAGTATAAGCTTCTATCAGCCAATTCACAGCCAGGAGGAGCAGGGATCTCGCTAAGCTGCCCATTTCAGGAGCGCTTTTAGCGGCGCTGAAATCCAGCGCTTACGAAGACTTATGCGTGAGGGCTCTCCCGAACGCATTAGTCGCAGTTAGCGATTAGTTCAGCAAAGCGTTGCGACGGGCACGTGCGAGCTCCCTGCTCCTCCTGGCGTCCGCTTTAGCAATATAATTATCCAACACATTTTTAAAAAGGTTGGATTTCCAACCAAAGTCGTTTTCCGATGGTAGCAATTCCTTTCCCATACAATTATAATCCCTATTATACAAAGAAATCCAACTACTGTCTAATAACTTTTAAAAACCAACCACAACATAAATAGGAGAACAAATCTATGGATTTTTACAACTTTTACACTGGCAAAGAATTTGAAGCCTATCAGTACCTGGGCGCACACGTCTGGGAAGGCGGCACCACCTTCCGCACCTTTGCCCCCGCAGCACAGCGCGTCTCCGTAATCGGAGAATTCAACGGCTGGACCGAAACCCCAATGAACCGCGTCCACGACGGAAACTTCTGGGAATGCACCATAAATGGTGTGGGCTCCGACCTGATGTATAAATACAGAATCTACCGCCAGGACGGCTCCTTTGTAGACCATGCAGACCCCTACGCATTCTACAGCGAAATGCGCCCCGGCACCGCATCCAAAACCTATGCCCTTGGCGGCTACAAATTCAAAGATGCCAAATGGCAGAAAAGCCGCAAGGCAGGCTATGACAAGCCAATCAACATCTACGAGATGCATTTCGGCTCCTGGAAAAAACGGGGAGAAGGTCAGGAAGACTGGTACACCTACGAAGAACTTGCCCCAATCCTCATCGCCTATCTGAAAGAATACGGCTACAACTATGTAGAAATCATGCCCCTCTGCGAGTATCCCTGTGATGAATCCTGGGGCTATCAGGACACCGGATATTTCAGTCCAACTGCCCGCTACGGAAAGCCGGAAGAACTGAAATCCTTTGTAGACCAGTGCCATCAGGCTGGCATCGGCGTAATTCTGGATTTCGTTCCGGTGCATTTTGCAGTGAATGATTATGCACTGGCAGAATACGATGGAACTGCATTATACGAGTACCCCAACATGGCAGTTGGCCGCAATGAATGGGGCAGCTGCAACTTTATGCATTCCAGAGGCGAGGTATGCAGTTTCCTGCAGTCCTCCGCATATTACTGGATGAGAGAGTTCCATTTCGACGGACTCCGCATGGACGCGGTAGGAAACCTGATCTACTGGCAGGGAGATGCCAGCCGCGGCGAGAACCTGGCAGCCCTTAAATTTATCCGCACCATGAATCAGGGACTAAAGGAGCGAGTACCGGAATGCCTGCTTTTTGCAGAGGATTCCACCCCTTACCAGGGCGTAACTAAGGCAGTCTGGGAAGGCGGTCTTGGCTTCGATTACAAATGGGATCTTGGCTGGATGCACGACACCCTGTCATATTTCCAGGCAGACGCAAATGAGAGAAGAGAGAAGTATCACAAGCTGACTTTTTCCATGATGTACTATTACAATGAGCGCTATATTCTCCCTCTGTCCCATGACGAGGTTGTCCACGGAAAAGCCACCATCGCCCAGAAAATGAACGGCGGTTATGACGGTAAATTCCCTCAGGCAAGAGCCTTTTACATGTATATGTATGCACATCCAGGCGCAAAGCTGAACTTCATGGGAAATGAACTGGCACAGCTCAAAGAGTGGTGCGAAAAGGATGAGCTTGACTGGATCCTGCTGAAATTCCCGATTCACGAAGCTTTCCACAAATTCATGGCAGACCTGAATAAGTGCTATCTGAAGAATAATGCATTCTATCAGAGAGATATCCGCCAGGATGGCTTTGAGTGGGTGGACTGCCATCAGGAGCAGAAATGCATGTACCTGTTTGAGCGAATCAGCGGAGACCAGAAGATTCTGGCAGTGTTCAACTTCTCAGATGAGACTCAGGAGTACACTCTGGAAAAAGATTACGCCGGATATGAGCTTCTCCTTGCCAGCGACATGGTGAAATACGGCGGCAAAAAGCGCTACACCAAGAAGGAGAAAGAAATCAAAGGCGGAAAAGCGGTATTTAAAATGGGACCGTTCTCTGCAAGATATTATCTGGTGAAGTAATATTGAAAAAGCAGACAGCAAAGTGCAGAGTGTATTTTGCGTAAATAAAAAGACCTGTATCCCAAAATAAGGCACTATAATCAAAACATATTATAGTTCATTTATCTGGGGTACAGGTCTTTATTATATCATTTTATTTATCCGGAGCCAGATGGCTCTTGATTGCTGCAAAGCTCTCAGGGCTGATAACGTGCTCGATGCGGCAGGCATCGGAAGTAGCGGTCTCAGGATCAACGCCCAGGCTGATCAGCCAGGAGGATAAAAATTCATGACGCTCATAAATCATATCTGCAATCTTCTGACCAGACTCTGTCAGATAAATATATCCTTCAGGAGTTACGGTGATATGGTTCTTCTCACGAAGGTTCTTCATGGCAACGCTGACACTGGACTTCTTAAAACCAAGCTCATCAGCGATATCAACAGAACGGACAACGGGTTTCTTCTTACTGAGGACGAGAATTGTCTCCAGATAGTTCTCAGCGGATTCATTTGATTTCACGATAGATCACCTCAATTTTCTAGCTTGTGTTGCTGTTCAAGTATAATAATTATAGGATACCATAGTTTACTGAATTGAGCAATTATTTTTTGAAAAAGAAAAAATATACTTCTTGTATTTTTGGCTGCCGAATGATATCATAGTCATTACTAATGAAAATGAATGTACCCAGCGAAGATGCAAAAGATCTGATGGGTGAGATTGGAGGTCGTGGAATGGGATATTTGTTTGAAAATATGGAAAAAATGGACATTCAGGCTGAAAGAAGAAATACACAAAGAGAAAAAGAACGTGCCGATAAAGCAGAGGAAAAGATTCT
>CAVJRB010000358.1:4287-8117 GCA_963651655.1 bacterium
AAAGAAGAGCTTAAGAAAAAATAAAAGTCAAATGAAGCCGTCTAACAAAGATTATAAGAGAGAAACAAACCATATTCAAAGATATTGATGAAAGTGCTCTGAACTGGAAACTTAACTTCTGGAAACAGTAAGAAGTTAAGTTTCCAGTTCAGAGCACTTTGATTAGGAAAATATTCACGGGATATAAAGGTTACTTATTTTTTCTGCTTCTTCTGAAATCTGGAAAGCAGGAGCAGTACGGCGAAGGTGATGACTTCCGAGCTTAAAAAGGAGCCCCATACGCCGTTTATTCCAAGGAGTTTCGATAGGATTACGGCACTGACAGCAATGGCGAAGATTCCTCGCATAAGGGAACCTGTGATGGCTGGGAGGGCGTTGTCGGTGGCGGAAAAATAGGCCACCAGCATAATGTTAATGCCTGCAAACAAAAAGCCAAGAAAGTAGATCCGAAGTCCGGTATGGGCATAATTCAAAAGCAGAAGATTGTTTTCACTGTTGAAAATCCCGATTAATCCATCTGTAAATCCCCAGGAAAGAGCCACTGTAACAAGCTCCAGAAACAGGCAGGAAAGAATACTCCATTTCAAAAGCTTTCGTACATTTTCCTGTTTTCCCTGTCCATAATTCTGGCTGATCAGCGGCTGTGCGCCCTGTGCCAGTCCGTTGAAAATAGACATGGCCACAAGGGAAAGATTGGCAATAACGCCGTAAGCAGCTACCCCTACATTTCCTGCAATATCCAGGATCAGCATATTGAAAATAATGGTAATAATTGCAGAAGAAAGCTCTCCCACAAAGGCGGAAATTCCAAGCTGACAGCAGGAAACAAGATGCCGGATGGAAGGGCGCTTCCACCGAAATTCCACCTGATTTTTCTTGCCGAGAAAGTGCGTGGAACAGATGACCATGGTTACCGCAGGGCTAAACGCAGTGGCAAGTGCTGCACCGGAAAGCCCCAGTCCCATAGGAAACATGAAAATATAATCAAACACAATATTAAACAGGCTTCCTGCAATAGCACCAGTCATGGCCCGTGAGGTAGCATGGTCGTTTCGGGCAAAGGCTGTGAAGGTGTAATTGGACATAAACAGCGGCGTAGTGATCAGCATAATTCTGAGATACCCTTTTCCCAGCTGGATCAGCTTGGAATCAGCACCAAGGAGTCCGAGAAATTTTCCTGGAAAGAAAATGCCGGTAAGGATAAAAGGAATGCTGCAGATCAGGCACCAAAAAATAGACTGTGTAAAATAAAAATCCGGATTTCCGCCCTGGGCTTTGCTGATGGTATATCTGGTAGCAGAGCCGATGCCGATCATGGCGCCGATTGCATAAACCAGCCCGTAAACAGGCAGGATCAGGTTCAGCACCGCCAGTCCATCTGCACCTGACTGAACGGAAATAAAAAAGGTATCTGCAAGAATATACACAGAAATCCCGATCATGCCAGCCACACTCTGGGTGATGTATTTGAAAAATTGTTTTAACATTTTAAGCGATTATCCTTTCTGAAATATATTTTTATCATTATTGTTATAAAAATAAACGAACAAAATACTGCGCCGAACGAAGGCGGCTACGGATCCAGAATGGGATAATGTCTGTTTTGCTTTATCATAAATGAAAATGATACTCCTGAAATGAAATTTGTCAAAGACCTGTTCATTATACAATAGGAACAGAAAACTGTAAATGTGGGAAACCGTAACATTTCACAGTATTTTCCCATGACAAATCATGTACCGGGTAGTATAATGAAATTAATTATTGTTTTTGTGAGGATTCATTTTGGAGAGGATTTTGAAAGAAGCTTTGGGAAAATACAGTCAGATAAGGTGAATCATTATGCTGGAGAAAATCATATTTTTCAAAAAAATATTTGATACGATCTGGGAATTTAACAGGGAAAA
This sequence comes from bacterium, assembly GCA_963651655.1. Taxonomy (GTDB): domain Bacteria; phylum Bacillota; class Clostridia; order Lachnospirales; family Lachnospiraceae; genus Blautia_A. The sequence goes on from CAVJRB010000358.1 coordinate 6,195, forward strand.
TAATCAGCTGCATGTGTATTACGACAGTGCCCTTCTGGAATACTGTGATACCTGCGTGCCATATGAAGAGATGTATCAATTATACGTTGACGAATATGTCTACAAAGAGGATCTTGCCCTCTGGGAGCGTTACATGTCGGCGGAAAGCCTGTTGAAATTTCTGCAGGATGACAGGGAAGAAATCGACTTCGAATTTCGTATGGAGCATACCAGGATCGGACTGGAATGGCATTCTGCTTATATGAATAAACTGGATGAGAACCGTATTCTGATTGCTACCAGGGATATTAAGGATGAGCAGCGAAATGCATCCATTGCCCACGCGGTTCTTCCGGAATTTGACTATGTATGCCGCATTGACCTGGAAACCCAGGGGTATGTTCTGTATTATTCCGCAGATGAGAAAACTGTGGTTCCCCAGCATTCCGCAGGAAATTTTGACCAGGTGATCGGGGATTTTAATTTACAGTATATTGTGCCTGAAGAGGCAGAAGCACTGAATGAAAATATGCGTCTTGGCAACATTATCGCGCAGCTGGAAGAGCAGGATGAATACATTCTGTATGCGACTTCCAGAGACAAAAACGGGCTTACTTATAAGAAATTCCGCTTCTGCTATGCGGACGCTTCCAGGCATGAAATCCTTCTTACCAGAACTGATGTAAGCGATGTTGTGAAGGAGAGAATGCTTCGCCAGGAAGAAGAAAAGAAGCGGGTTGCCCATCTGGAAAAGGAGCTTTTTCTTACCCAGGAGCTGCACAAAAGCCAGGCGGAAATGCAGCGGATTCTGGAAACGACTACAGATTTAATGTTTAAATATGACCCGGAAAACGGTGCCATTCTTCTTCACAAAGCAGAAGAAGAGGACTACCATCAGTTCCTTTCCGAGGTAGATATGTTAAAAAGACTGGCAGCAGAGGGCTACCTGGAAGAAAGCTATGTAGACACTTTGGAAGAATGTCTGGAGCATATACGAGGCGGAGAACACAGGCTCTCCTGTACCATCAAGGCTCGAAAAGATCTGTCAATCGATTGGGTCTGGTATAAGGTAACGCTGTTTGATTATCAGGATGAAGGAACCAATGAGAGGAAGGTTCTGGGATATCTGCAGAATATTAATCAGGATATGTCTGCAAAAGAAAAGTTGAAAAAGGCGGCCCAGCGTGACTCTCTTACCGGAATCTACAATGTGGGAACTGCGAAGAAAAAGATCTGTGAAATTCTTCGAAATCAGACTGGAAATCATGAAATCTGCAATGCTTTTTTCCTGATGGATGTAGATGATTTCAAGTCCATTAATGCTACCAGGGGGCATATGACAGGAGACAGTACGCTGCAGAAATTTGCCTCTGTGCTGGTGAATACATTCCGTTATCAGGATATTATTTACCGCCTGGGCGGAGATGAATTCGCTGTTTTTGCGGAAGAACTCCATGAACCGGACAAAAGCATCAAGACGATTATGGAGCGTTTCAACAGCCAGCTGGAGGAAGCGAGAAAAGAATTTCCATTCCTGACTGTAAGTGTAGGTGCATATGTAACAGATGGCAGACATACTTACGAGCACTACTACGCAGAAGCAGACAAGGCCCTTTACGAAACCAAGAAGAATGGAAAAAACAGCTACACAGTGCGGCACGATACAAAGAAATGAAAGCTTTGAAACAGACCGGATTTTGAAAAATATCAGGGAATCTCAGCGGACAGAGGTTCTCTGATATTTTTTTGCAGGGAAATTCAACGGCGCAGTGGGAGAATTTTATATATATCCCCCAGGGGGGCTTGCGGAAAGAAAGGGTTTTTGATAAAGTTTTAACATTGGAGTATATTTGCGGAATATACAACTTTAGATTTATGCGGAGGAAATACAATTGGATAAATTGCTGGATGAAATAGAGAGCTATTGGAGTACCAGGACAGAGG
>CAVJRB010000358.1:8127-14847 GCA_963651655.1 bacterium
ATTCTGAGGTGAATGAAAAAGAATTGAAGGGGATGCAAAAAAAGGCATGGTTAAAGACCCTGGAAAGTGGATTTTTGGAAAAAAAACTTTCTGATCACGACAAGGAACAGCTGCGGATCCTGGATATCGGTACAGGCCCTGGCTTTTTCCCAATGATTCTGGCTGAGGCTGGTTATCACGTAACGGCTGTGGATTACACCCCTGGAATGCTGGAAAAGGCTGCTGAAAATGCGGCGAAATTTATTGGAGAAAAGAGCAGCAATATTGAATTTAAGAGGATGGATGCCCAGGCCCTGGAGTTTGAGGATGAGAGCTTTGATGTGATCATTTCCAGGAATCTGACATGGAATCTTCCTCATCCGGATCAGGCGTATAAGGAATGGCTTCGTGTGCTGAAAAAGGGCGGAAAGCTTCTGAATTTTGATGCCAACTGGTATGGTTATCTCTATGATGACAAGAAGCGGGAAGCCTATGAAAACGACCGCAAAAATGTGGAAAAAGGAAGCCTGGATGACTATTATCTGTGCACAGATATTGACCGCATGGAGAAGATTGCACTGCAGGTTCCTTTGTCTGAGACAAAGCGTCCGGGATGGGATGTGAAGGTTCTGGAAGAACAAAAAGCAGAAAAAATAGAGGTAGATGAGAACATCTGGCAGCAGGTGTGGAGCGAGGAAGAGAAACTGAATTATGGATCCACGCCTATGTTTATGATTAAGGTTACGAAATAACAGGAGGAACTAAATTGTAATGATTCAGCAGGCAATATTCTGAATCATTAAGATGCTTAAAGCTACCATATGGAAAGGATAAAAAAATGGGTGATACAATAAATATCGGCGGTATTTGCGCGGCACCAGGACAGCGCGTCCATGGTTTTATCAGCATTGGAAATGGTGAATTTTCCCTGCCTGCAACGATTGTCCGCGGGGAAAAGCCAGGCAAAACAGCCCTGATCACAGCTGGAATCCATGCAGGAGAATACGTGGGAATCCAGAGCGCAATAGAGCTTGGAAGAGACCTGAAAATTGAGAAAATGACGGGAACTGTTATTATTGTAAAGGTAGTTGGAAGGTACGAATTTGAGAACCGCCACGGTTCTCTTTGCAGGGAAACAGGCGAGAATCTGAACCGTGTTTTTCCTGGTAAAAAAGACGGATCTAAGTATGAGAAACTGGCCTTTGCAGTGGTAGAGGAACTGCAGAAAAAAGCAGATTATTACATTGATCTTCACAGCGGAGACGACTATGAGAAGCTGACTCCATATGTCTATTATGCAGGAAAAGCAGACCCGGAAATTGTAAAAATCTCCCGTCAGATGGCAGAACAGGTGGACGTTCCCTATATGGTGAAATCCGAGGTGGCATCCGGCGGAAGCTACAATTATGCAGCTGCCTGCGGCATTCCATCTGTGTTACTGGAAAGAGGCGGTATGGGGGAATGGGACACCGAAGAAGTGCGTTCTATGAAGCGTGACGTGCGCAGCATTCTGCGTTTCCTTGGAATTTATGACGGTCACAGAAGCATGCGGAAATACTATCCTCTGAATGTAACCCAGGTGCAGTATCAGTCTGCATCCTGTACGGGAATGTGGTATCCTCAGAAGAAGCCTGGTGATCTTTTTTCGGAGGGTGAGGTTCTTGGCTATGTGAAGGATTATGAGGACAATATTCTGGAAACCAGTGTTGCTTATGGGGATGGAGTGATCCTTTATCAGGCAGGCTCCCTGCAGGTATTAAAGGACGGTCCGATGGTAACTTACGGCAGAATCAGCTATGAAGAAGATGACCGTAAGGAGAAAATTGCCGCTTACTGGACCAAGCGAAGCGACAGCTTTTTGGAGCAGAGAAGAGCAGAGCTGCACAGTGCGCTGGCCGACAGATGGCTGGAAGAAATCCGGAAATATCTTCCTGAAAAAACATTAAAATCTGATGAAAAAGACCAGAAGAATGTGGAAAGCCAGAACGCAAATAATGGAAAACTTAGAATATTAGATGTAGGCTGCGGAACCGGCTTTTTCACCATCCTTCTTGCAAAGCAGGGACACCAGGTAACTGGCACAGACCTGACCCCGGACATGGTTGCAAATTCCAGAATCCTTGCAAAAGAAGAGCTGGTAAACTGTGACTTTGAGATCATGGATGCAGAACATTTAAACTTTGCAGATAACAGTTTTGATGTGGTCATTTCCAGAAACCTTACCTGGACATTGCCGGAGGCTGCACAGGCTTACAAGGAGTGGACAAGAGTCTTAAAACCAGGCGGAGTGCTTCTGAATTTCGATGCCAATTACGGTGCCGTGGATTTTGCCGAGACCTCTGACCTGCCGGAAAATCACGCCCACAATCAGCTTGGAAATTCCCTGATGCAGGAGTGCGAGGACATCAAGCGTCAGCTCCCGATCAGTTCCTATATCCGTCCTGCATGGGACGTAGAAGAGCTTGGAAAAGTAGGAATGGAGCAGATTTCCATAGATCTTGGTGTAAGCAGAAGAGTGTACAAAGAGAAGGATGCCTTCTACAATCCAACCCCAATGTTTGCAATCGCAGCAACAAAAGGCAGCTGCAACTGAGGAAATACACAAAACGGTATATGAATTGGCAGTAAAGCCATCCATATACCGTTTTTGTTAATCTAAATCAGACCCTGTCAAATGCAAAAACTTTCTGGTTTTCTCATTCTTTGGACAGGCGAAAAACTCTTTGGAAGGTCCTTCTTCCACAATTACGCCATCCTCCATATACACCACCCAGTTGGCTGCTTTTCTGGCAAATTCCATCTCATGAGTGACCACAACCATGGTAGTTCCTTCCTCTGCAAGCTTACGCATTACATCCAGAACCTCCCCGGTAAGGCGGGGGTCAAGTGCAGATGTGGGCTCATCAAAAAGCACCACCTCCGGGTTATAAGCAATGGCTCGTGCAATGGCAACCCGCTGCTGCTGGCCGCCGGAAAGCTGGTCCGGATAGAAGCTGGCGCGGTCTGCCATGCCCACCTTTTCCAGAACTTCCAGTGCTGTTTTCCTAGCCTGCTGGGCGGGAAGTTTGCGTGCAACAGTAAGTCCTTCCAACACATTTTGAAGAGCTGTTTTGTTGCGGAAAAGATTGTATCCCTGGAACACAAAACCCATTTTCATCCGCAGCTGTTTGATTTCTTTTTTGTTCACTTTTGTAATCTCTTTGTGGAAATCATCAAAGGTAATTTCTCCTCCGTCTGCCTGCTCCAGGAAGCTGATGCAGCGAAGAAGAGTGGTTTTTCCAGAGCCGCTGTTGCCAAGAACCGCGATCACGGAACCCTTTTCCACCTTCAGATCCACGCCCTTTAAAACCTGTGTGGAACCGAAGCTTTTGCGGATATTTTTGACTTCCAGCATACTTTTTTCGGCCATGTTATGCTCCTTTCACCGGCTGGGAAGTGCCCCATTCCAGCTTTTTCTCAAGGCAGTGCTGAATCCATGTGAGAACCGTGCAGATCATCAGATAAATAACCGCAGCCTCACAGTACAATGCGAAAGGCTCGTAGGTTCTGGCTGCAATCTGCTGGGCGGTTGTAAACAGCTCCACAACGGTAATGCTGGAGGCAAGAGAGGTATCCTTTGTCAGTCCGATCAGGGAGTTGAACAGCGGCGGAAACGCGATCCGAAATGCCTGAGGCATGACGATCCGGAACATGGTCTGGGGATAATTCAGTCCCACCATGTAGGCCGCTTCGGTCTGTCCTGCCGGTACCGCCTGGATGGCAGAACGGAAAACCTCTGCATTGTAGGCCCCAAGATTCAGGGCAAATGCAATCACCGCAGAGGGAAATGCATCCAGGATAATTCCTACAGAAGGCAGTCCGAAGAAGATGATAAACAGCTGCACCAGAAGGGGTGTTCCGCGAAATACCCAGATATAAAAACGTGCAAACTGCTTCAGTCCTTTCACATTGGCAACCTGCACCAAAGCCAGAAATAAGGCAATGGCACAGCCAAGTACAAAGGACAGCAAAGTAAGGGGAATGGTAACCTTAATTCCCGGGATGAGAATCTTGGTAAAAGAAGATACCAGAATCTCTGTTAATCGTTCACTCATACTATTATTCCTGTGTAAAATCCTCGTCAAAATAATCTTCTGATAACTGGGAAAGAGTACCGTCTTCTCTTAACTCATCAATGGCTTTCTGGATGGCATCAAGAAGCTCAGTCTCGCCCTTTTTCACAGGAACTGCGTACTCTTCTGTGGAATCCGGGACTGCAAATGCAGCCTCAAGCTGTGCATCCGGGTGCTCTTTTAAGTAGCTTCCGAATACATTTGCATTGAATGCGCAGAAGTCTGCCCTGCCGGAAAGTACAAGGGAAGCAGCCTCATCAGAAGTGGAGATTGCGGTAACCTTAGCGCCTGCAGCCTCGAAGGTATCCACGGTAGTGGAGGTGATGCTGGTGGCAACGGTTTTTCCTTTGATGTCATCCATGGACTTAATCTCGTCATTGCCTTTTTTCACAACAACCTGCTGGGCAATGTAGAAATAGGGTCCTGCAAAATCGTATTTTTCTTTTCTTTCATCGGTAATGCTTACGGCGTTGATAACGGTATCAAGACGTCCGCTGTCGATTCCGGCAAGAAGAGAATCCCAGTCTGATTCTGTGAATTCCACTTCTACGCCAAGCTTATCTGCAATGGCTTTTGCCACATCTACGTCAAATCCGGTCAGATTTCCGTCTTCATCGTGATAGGTGTATGGCTGGAAAGTTCCCTCCACGCCAACCTTGATCACGCCTGCATTCTGGATATCCTCCAGCTCATTTGCAGATGCGGTTACGGCACCACCGAGGAGAAGGGAGCCTGCCAGCGTAAAGGCCAGAAGACGCCCGATCAATCTTGTTTTCATAGGTTTCATCCATCCTTTCTTTCGATAAACAGGGATAAAAGGGGACTTTTATTTTAAGTCAAAAATTCTCTCAAAAAGGGTATCTCCAGAAGCTGCAACTGCCATTCCTGCAAGAACGGCAATCTGCTCCTCAGTGAAATTTCTAAGAAGGGCAGCACGTACCTCTTCCGGGATATTTCCATTGTCATTGGCAACTGCCTTGGAGAAGTCAACCACTGCCTGATCCTTCTCATCATACTCAGGAGCATCCGGATTGATTCCCTGATCCAGAAGACACTGTTTGTAGTATGCAGTGCAGATCTGGGAGTGTTTTTCATTGGAAATGGTGTATTCCAGAAGGTCGCCGTAGCGTTTTCCTACAACACGCTGCACCTCATCGTCCATTTTTCCTGCGCCTACTTCGATGGTTTCGTAGACAACCAGATTCTGCATCTGGTAAGGACGCTTGCGGGAGCTGTTTAAGATCTCGCGGCCTTTCTCATCAAGAAAAGCTTTTACCTTTGGGCTTGCGGTTTCATAAGTAACTGGTTTAATCCAGGACATGTCATTTACCTCCTAATACCTACTTGTCAACTAGGTTTAATATGGCTCTTATAGTAACATAGTTTTCCATTTTTTGTCAATGAAAGAAAATGCGGATGGATACCGAGTAAACAATGTGGGTTGACTTCGGGCGCGAATATGGTAAAGTGGAAGAGGAAATTTACGGACTCATCGGAAAATATAATAGATAAGGTAGAAGAATATGATCAGAGAAATTATGCATGACACCTGGTTCTTAAGCCAGAAATCAGAGAAAGCTACAAAAGAAGACGCCCAGATTGCCCAGGATCTTCTTGATACCCTGAAGGCAAATGAGGAGGGCTGCGTAGGCATGGCAGCCAATATGATCGGGGAGCGCAAGCGCATTATTGTGGTAAATATGGGCTTTATGAACACCATTATGTACAATCCCGTGATTGTGAGAAAGACCGGAAAATACCAGACAGAAGAGGGCTGCCTGTCCCTGATCGGCGTGCGAAAATGCACCAGATACCAGGAAATTGAAGTGGAATACGAGGACATCAATTTCAAAAAACAGCGGGGAAAATTCCAGGGCTGGACTGCGCAGATCATCCAGCACGAGTGTGATCATCTGGAGGGAATTCTGATATAATGCTGGATCTAAAACAGTTAAAATATTTTATTGTGTGTGCGGAAACAGGCTCCATCAGTGAGGCTGCCAGGCTTCTTTATACCACCCAGCCAAGTGTGAGCAAGGTGATAAAATCCCTGGAAAACGACATGGGAATCCTGCTGTTTGAGCGCATGCCAAGGGGGATTACCCTTACGGCAAAAGGGCGCGAAGTGTATCGCTACGCCTGCAGAATTGTAAATGATGCCAGCCTGCTGGAAGGAATGAGTCATCAGAAAATGACCAGATGGCTTAGGATTTCTTTAAATCCAAGCTCCTGGTTTGCCACCTCGTTTGTGGAATTTTATAAGCAAAATTACGAAAAAAATTACCATTTCGAGGTCTACACAGCGGGTGTCCGCACTGTGATGGAGCGTGTGAGAGATTACCTTTCGGACATTGGCTTTGTGTACTTAATGGAGCAGCAGGAAGCGGAATTTCAGTATGAGCTGGCGAAAAACAGGCTTGTTTTTTACCCCATGCAGGAGAGTACGGCCACTTTTTATCCGGGCAGGAAGAACCCTTTGTACAGTGAAAATAACGCCATTAATATGGAGAAACTGGAAGGCTTCCGTTTCATCCAGAACTATCAGGATGAATTTCCAGAACTGAAAGAAGCGGGAAAAAAGGATGCCTTTTGCTGGAATGACCTGGACGTTGCGGTTGTCACCAACAGC
>CAVJRB010000359.1:0-5440 GCA_963651655.1 bacterium
GGATTCGCCGCTTATCTGGTGGCAAATTCGGGAAAGTGTGGGAACAACGCCCTGTTTTTCTATCTTTTGCAGCTGATTTTTAATTTTCTCTGGCCAATCTGGTTCTTCAACTGCGGCTGGTATCTGTTTTCCTTTTTCTGGCTGGCGGCATTGTGGCTGCTGATTTTTGCTACCATAAAATCTTTCGGTGCAGTGTCTCCTGCGGCGGCGAACCTGATGCTGCCTTATCTGGCGTGGGTGACGTTTGCAGGATATCTGAATCTGGGAGTGTATTTTTTGAATTGAGAAAAAATCCCCTGTGAAGTTCAATCTGTACGGAACTTACACAGGGGATTTAAAAATCAAAGCTTGCTGATAATTTGTCTCTTATATTCCAAAAATTCTTCTGACAGCGAGAAATCCTCTGCCCTTGGCTTTTTCTCCTGGATCACAATTTCTTCCTTGATGGTTCCGGGAGTCCCGTTCAGAATGTAGATTCTGTCGGACAGCAAAATGGCCTCGTCAATATCGTGGGTGATAAACAAGGTGGACAAGTCAATGTGCTGCATAATATCCAGATACCATTTGTGCACGCTGGCCTTGGTCAGGGTGTCCAGTGCGCTGAAAGGCTCATCCAGAAGAGCAACTCCGCTGGAACTTAAATAAGTTCGAAGCAGAGCTGCACGCTGGCGCATACCGCCGGAGAGCTGGCTTGGATACTGAAACTGTGTACCCTCCAAACCAAATTCCGCAAATAAGGGATTGGCTTTTTCCCGGGCTTCCTGCTTCTTCATGCCTTTCAGAAGAAGGGGAAGTGCCACATTGTCGATCACTTTCTTATGAGGAAGGAGAAGGTCCTTCTGCAGCATGTAGCTGATGCTTCCTGGGGTGGAGGTCACATCCTGGTCGCGGAGATAAACTTTTCCCTCATCCGGAGTTACAAGGCCGGAAAGAATGTGAAACAAAGTGGTCTTTCCGGAGCCGCTGACTCCCAGAAGGGATACCAGCTCGCCCTGTTCCAGATGAATAGAAATGTCCTTTAGGACCTGTTTTTCACCGTATGCTTTTGAAATATGTTCTGCTCTTAGTAATGATTTACTGTTTTCTGATGACATTCTATATTCCTTACTATACAACTGTCTGTTTTCAAATTATAAGACCGCCGTCTGTTCTTTACTGCGGCAGATAATCGTTGGAAAATCCGATGCCAGTAAGGTCTTTGTCGCAAAGCTGATTCTCATACAGCCATTTGTAGAATGCGTTCCATCTCTCAGGATCGATCACGCCCCAGCTGTCTGCATCGTCAATATATTTTGCGGAAAGGAATTCCTGGCTCTTCTTTACCAGCTCCTCTGCATCCTTAAGGGAACCTGTATTGTCGCCATCGATGAGGATCTGTGCTGCCTCGTCCGGATTTTCAGCTGCAAACTCATAGCCCTTTGCAGTTGCTTCCATAAATGCCTTGGCCTGATCCGGGTTCTCGCTGAGGAAATCATTGTTGGCGATAATAACCGGTGTGTAGTAGTCAAATACAGGGTTGATATCAGAGAATGCGAAGTAATCGCAGTCTACGCCTTCTACCTCTGCGTTGACGCCGCCCCAGCCCTGGAATACCCAGATAGCATCTGTCTGATGAGCTGCAAGTGCTGCCGGCTCATCTGTGATGTCGTTGGGGATCAGGGTAACCTGGTCAAAATCCCCGCCGTCGCTGTTTACTACATTTTCCAGCATGGCAAGCTCGATTGGGGAGTCCCATGTGGAATAAGTTTTGCCAGTCAGTCCGGCCGGTGTGTCGATTCCGTCTCCTGCTCTTGAGAGGATTCCGGAGGTGTTGTGCTGGATCACTGCTGCCACTGCTGTGATTCCAAGAGGCTCGTCAAGTGCCAGGGAAGCTGCCATGGTATCCTGTGCCTCGATTGCAAACTGTGCCTGTCCTGCTGCGCACATCAGTGCTGCACCATTTTCCGGCGGCTGTACGATTTCTACGTCAAGTCCTGCATCTTCATAGTAGCCTTTTGCAAGTGCTACATAAAGTCCTGTATGGTTTGTGTTCGGTGTCCAGTCCAGGCAGAATGTGATTTTCTCATTCTCTCCATCTGCTGCGTAAACACCTGTGGGAACTGCAAATACCATTGTCAGCGCCGCAGCGGATGCAACGGCTTTTTTCAGATTCTTATTCATGATTTTTCTCCTTTTCAACCTGCAGCCAGGGCATTGCGATGCGGCTTGCCACATTTACGATGAAAAGCAGCAGCAAACTGATGATCACAATGAAAATAATAACTGCAAACATTTTGTCAAACGCGTATGCTTTTTTTACCCTTGTCATGTAAACACCAAGACCGTTAAAGCCGCCCAGCCACTCAGATACCACTGCGCCTACTACTGCGTAGGATGCGGAGATCTTCAGCCCGGAAAAGAACTGAGGCAGGGCAGAGGGGAATTTCACATGGCGGAAAATCTGCATTCTGCTGGCGCCCATTGCTTTCATCAGGCGGATGGCATCCGGGTCTACGCTTTTGTAGCCGTCCAGAAGCCCGATGGTGATGGGGAAAAAGGTGGTGATCACCACTAAGGTGATCTTTGGTGCCATTCCAAAGCCCATCCACAGCACCAGGATCGGCGCGATGGCGATGGTGGGAATGGTCTGGGTAATGATCATAATCGGATAAAAGGCCTGGTCCATTACCCGGAAACGGTCCATCACAGTTGCAAAAATAAATGCCAGAGCGATTCCAATGAGAAGTCCATAGAAGGATTCCAACAGGGTAAATTTCGCATGAAATAAAATAGTGGAAAGGTCGCCGATCAGCGCCTTGCACACTGCTACCGGGGAGGGAAGCATGTAGGACGGAACCAGCCCGGAAATGCTTACCAGCTCCCACAGAAGCAATATCGCCGCCATTGCAACGGCAGGGGGAATCTTACTGGTGATGTTTGGTAACTTTCTTTTCAATGGTAAGCACATCCCCTTCTGGTTTGTAAGAGATCTTTACATAGACGTTCATAGCCTTGCAGCCTGCGCGCTCTGCTACGTGCTGGCACTCTTTTACAATGTCCATAAGCTGATCGTAGTCACCCTCGATGGTTGTCTCGAAAGGTCCTACGGAACAGTTAAGTCCTGTGGATTTGATGTAGGCGATTACCTCGTCTACAATGCGGATCACCTCTTCGTCGTCCTGTACATTTGGCAGTACCTGAATTGCTACACTTGCGTTCATTTTTGTTTCCTCCTTTAGTTTGTGCCAGGATTCTCCTGGGATTTTTCATCAATCGAATAAGAACCACTTTTATGAATCTGCAAAAAGAAAAGAGCATCTGCAGTCACGCAAATGCTCAAAAATACATGTTCAACACTTCCTACACTGGCATGATCCAACAGGTTAAAAGGGTCTAAGGCCTACCTTACTCTCAGCTTCTCAATCGAAACTCCCCTGGTCTTTATTCTGATTTCGGTGCTAATTATAATACAATCTTTCTGTAATTACAAGAAGCTTTTGTAAAATTATTGGAATCTACGTCAGGCGTCCCGTTTCTGCGCACAAAAAGCAGCGCCTTTTCGCCATTGCCTACAGATCTGCAAATGCGGCCTGGATGCTGTCGTAGTGAAGGAATTTCCCCTCTGCGGCAAAGGCTTTGATCTGCTCCAATGTGGCAAACATGTGGCCGTCTGTTTCCTCTTCCTGAAGATGCAGGTCTTCTTCCTGTACGTCCATCACAAAGCGGTATACATCCACAAAGTAATTGTCTCCTTCACCCGGATTCTCTCTTTTGTAGGTGAAAAGATAGCCGCCCTGTGCACAGCTTACGTCAAGGCCTGTCTCTTCTTTCACCTCGCGGAGAACTGCGTCGTAGGAGGATTCTCCCGCCTGGGCTGCGCCGCCGGATACTTCCCACCAGCCTGGCGCCCATGCTTTGGTCATGACGCGCTTGGTGATCAGGAAGGTGCCGTCCGGTCTTGCAACTACGCCTAGAACAGTGAGATGGTACTCTCCGTCCTTTAAGCACCAGTCATTGCGCTTCATGGTGCGGCCTGTAGGTCTTTTATTAATGTCATAAATATCCCAGAATTCCATTTTTGTTACTCCTGTTATGTTTTTTATTTCAGCAATTCCTCAACCATCTCTCTTGTGTACTCCACCTTGTCCACATGGTTGACCTCAATCTGGTACAGGGCGTTGGCTGCAATGTGCTCGGCAGCCTGCTCCAGGTCACGGATACCGGTGGTATTGGAATAGCGGGCAACAATGGCATCCAGAGCGCCATCTGTGATGATGCACTCGCCCTCTTCCATGTGCATTCTTTTCAGGACCTTGGGCAGGGAGAATCTGGAGAAGATCACTTTCTTCTCTTCTGCTGTGTAGTCCGGAATGTCGATCACGGCAAATCTGGACATCAGCGGCGCACTGATCTGGTCGCGGTCATTGGCTGTGGCAATCGGATAAACACCGCCGGTTGGGATCATACACTCCATATAGTTGTCTGTAAATCCAAGGTTGTCCAGAAGGGTAAGAAGCACGTCTGCCGGGTTCCCATTGCCCTGTCCGGAGTTTGCCTTGTCAAGCTCGTTGATGATAAATACCAGGTTGGAGGCTCCTGCCATGGAAAATGCATCCATGATAATTCCAGGCTTGGCGTTTGCATAGATACGAGGGCTTCCGGTCAGCTGCTTGGAATCGTTGATGGAGCTCATGTCCAGAGTCGTCCACGGAAGTTTCAGGATTCTTGCTACCGCATAGGCGATCTGGGATTTACCGGTACCTGCAGGTCCGATGAGAAGAAGTCCGTAAGCAGGCAGAGTATGGGTACGGTTGATCTGGATGATTGTCTCAATGATACGCTGTTTCACGCGCTCCATTCCGTAAAGCTCTTCGTCCAGGATTCTTCTTGCCTCTACCGGGTCGATGGCTTCGAAGTAATTATTTTTCCACTGGATGTTCAGCATAATGGAAAGGGCTCTCTGTGCGTGATGGCGCTCTTCCTGGGAAACCTCGCTGGATCTTGCCACTGCCAGGTTTCTTCTGGTCCACAGGCGTATGTTGTCCGGCAGGGTTTTGCCTGCGCAGGTCATAAAATCGGTGATGCTCTGAAGGCTGGTAAGCTTCATCTCATCTCCCACTTCTTCCTGGTTCTCGTCCTCCTCTGCCTCTGCAGGCGCATTGCTCTCAAGAAGACGCTCGATCATAAACTGCAAAAAGCCGTCCTCTGCGGAAAGCTTGGTGCCGCCGCCAAAAGCGGTCTCCCTGATGCGGTATACGGCATAGCCATCCTCTGTGTTCGCTCCTGACAGGCGCACATTGATGCGGCTGTCTCCAAGCCATTTCAGAAGGCTGGTAAATCTGGAATCGATTTTCAGCACATCGGCTGTGAAGGTGCCGTCCTCTTCCTTAAATTCAAAGGCAGTGCGGTTCACCGGATTGGTGAAAACGCCGCAGGAATGATGCTTCCAGTGTCTTTCTTT
>CAVJRB010000360.1:0-1531 GCA_963651655.1 bacterium
GGAAGAAACAAAAGCGTGCGAATCCTTCTGGAAACCATTGCAGATGGACAATATTTCCGATATCGTCTGGCAGATAAAGGCCGGGCAAAGCAGGACAAGGATCTGCAGAAAGGGAAAAAAGGCTGGATCTGCGAGCAGGCCTGCTCCGAAAAGATTATTTTAACCCAGGAGGGCGCCAAAGACATTGCATACACCCTGTGCGTGTACATGGATAAAAAAGGAAGATGGCTGTTCGGACTTTGCGCCAACTGGCGAATCCACAAAATGACACAGATGTGCCATCTGCGCTATCTTACCATCAATAAGAACCTTCTGAAGCTCAGACTGGTTACAGATGCAGATAAATATGGCTATTTCCCCGACAAGGTTCTGTTTCGCTTCCGAAGCAAGCTGGAGGCAGAACGGGAAGTATACAGCTTTACGATCAGAAAAAACAGACTGAGAAATAATCTGCGCCGTTTTGAGGCAGAACTGGATCTGAACCAGGTGGAGTGGAAAAGCCTGTACTGGGATGTTCTGGTGGTATTTTTGAATCCGAAAACCGGGGACAGCTATGAAGCTTCTGTATCCATGACCAGAAATTACCGCTTATTCACCGCATTTTTATACAGCGGAAAATACAAAAAAGAAGACGGCTTTTTCCTGTATCCCTACAATACGTCATCCAAGAATCTTGCGTTCCAGTATCGTGAGGAAGGCGAATATGACAGATGGGGCTTCCGCATGAAGGAAATGATCGCATTTTTCCTTTACCGTCTGTTAAAGCCTTACTGGGACAGCCAGCAGATTCAGCTGGTATATGAGAAATTCTGTATGATGGCCCAGGACAACGGCTACTATTTCTTCAAATACTGCATGGAAAACGGGGAAGAAAAGAGGCAGAAAAATCACATTTATTACGTGATCGATAAGAATGCACCGGACCGTGAGAAGTTGCGTCCGTACAAAAATCGGGTAGTGGATTTTATGAGCATCCGCCATATGATCTACATGCAGGCAGCGAAGCTTCTGGTGAGCACAGATACCCGAAATCATTTGTACGCTATGCGTCAGAGAGGCAGTATCCTAAAGCGCTATCTGAGAAGAAAGGATCTTGTATTTCTCCAGCACGGCGTAACGGCCCTGAAGAAGGTAGACTTCTTCTACGGAAAGGGAAAAGCAGGTTCCTGCAATCTTTTCGTGGTAACCTCTGATTTTGAGAAAGGAATCATAGAGAAATATTTCGGATACGCAGAGGATGAGATCGTAAACAGCGGTTTTGCCAGATGGGATGTGCTGGAGGATAAATCAGAAGGCCTTCGGGAAATACTGATCATGCCTACCTGGAGATCCTGGCTGGAAAATGCAACGGCAGAGGAATTCAAAAAAAGTGATTATTTCCAGAATTACATGGAGCTTTTGAACTCCAAGCGCTTCCACGATTTCCTGGAGAAGAACGACCTGTGTGCTAATTTTTATCTTCACTCCAAGTTCCGTGAATTCATGCAGGACTTTTCTGTGGAATCTAAGAGAATCCGCTTGATTGCATTTG
>CAVJRB010000360.1:1541-2690 GCA_963651655.1 bacterium
ATTCCAGTGTGTGCTGGGATGTATTTTACCTGGATAAACCTGTTGTATTTTTCCAGTTTGACCGGGAAAAATACGAGGAAGCACACGGAAGCTATCTGGATATGAGTAAGGAATTATTCGGAGAGTGTGCAGACAATGTGGACGGGCTTCTTACTTATATGGAAGAATGTGCAGCCGATCATTTCGTGATCAAACCCCAGTATGATGCTATGCGCACCAACTTCTACAAATATTTTGACGACCAGAACAGCAGGCGAATCTGCGATGCTATTGTAGATAAATGGGGTGAAAAGAAGGAAGAAGAGGAAGCGGATGAGCAGGAATGATGGCGGGCTTAGGAGTAATATTATGATTATTGTTACAAGACTGAAATTAAAAGGCTCTGATTTTACGGTATACGCGCAGGCGGATAAAGCTTTGAAAATTGAGAAAGCGGTGCTGAAATACCGAAATATTGTCCAACCGACGGAATATCCGCTGAAATATGAGCTGCTTCCGAAAGAAAGGCGTTTTCCGGGAAGGCAGCAGGCCTCAGGCGGACAGCTGTTTCAAATTCGAATCTGGGGCAGTACAGGGAACATGACCTTATCGGAAGGTGACTGGGATGTGTATATTTACACCGAAGACGGAGAAGTCCTGCCTGTGATCCTGGATGGGGCCACACGGCTGAAGCTGTTATTTGGAAATTACGAGATCCCAAAGGGAGACCATATTTTATTTCCAATGGCAAGCACAAACCATATGCTTACGTTCCATGATCGTCTCCGGGCCTCATACGACAGTACCGCCACGGCAGTGAAAGAAAATGCCATCTATCTGTTTTACATGCTCACAAAGCCAGTGTGGAACAGGAAAAAAATCTGGGTGGTTTATGAAAAATACTGTACAGAAGCCCAGGACAATGGCTATTATTTTTTCAAATACTGTATGGAAAATCTTCCGGAGAATGAAAAAAAGCATATTTATTTTATTCTGGACAGGAAGTCACCCCAGTGGCCGCAGATGGAAAAATATGGCCGCAATCTGGTCCCTTTTATGAGCGCAAGACATATGCTGTACATGCTGGCAGCACGGATTTATGTAGCTTCAGATGCGAAGAATCATGGATTTGCGTGGAAGCCGAAGCCGAACATTATTACCAGGCAGATC
>CAVJRB010000361.1:0-3247 GCA_963651655.1 bacterium
ACGGGTAGGATCTGTGTTTCGGAAAAACTGGGACATTTCAAAAATGTCCTTGCCGCCGAAGGACTCATTTCCGCAGGACCAGATGAGGATGGCCGGATGGTTCTTGTCTCTCTGGTACATGGAATTGGCACGATCCAGCATCATAGCCTGCCACTCAGGCTTGTCGTGAGGAACTACATAGGTATAGTCCTTAGTGAATTCTGCCACATCCCAGGAGCCGTGGCTTTCCAGGTTGGTCTCATCGATCATGTAAATGCCGAACTCATCGCAAAGCCGATAGATCATGGATGCATCCGGGTAATGGCAGGTACGGATGGCATTGATGTTGTTCTGCTTCATGGTAGTCAGGTCCTTGCGAAGCTCTGCCTCAGATACGCATCTTCCTGTGATGGAGCTGAACTCATGGCGGTTCACGCCTTTGAATACGATTCGTTTGCCGTTTAAGGTCATGATTCCGTCTTTCATTTCGAAACGGCGGAAACCGATTTTCTGCGGGATGACTTCCTGAAGAGTTCCGTTTTCATCGGAAACTTCTAGAACCAGGTCGTAAAGCTGGGGATCTTCTGCACTCCAGAGAACTGGATTCTCTACGGTCCATGTGAAGGAGTCTAAAGAACCGGCCTGAGACGCCTCACCTGCGCCCAGATTTTTGTTATCTTCCAGCACCGTCTGTCCGTCTTTGGAAAGAACAATATGTACGCTTCCTTTTCCCCACGCAGTCGTCTTGATTTCAAGCTCTGCCTTCTCAAGATTCTCATCTGGAATCGCGCGAATCTGCAGATCATACACATGTACATCCGGCACCGTATAAAGATAAACCTCTCTGTAAATGCCAGAGAAACGGTAGAAATCCTGATCCTCGCACCAGCTGCTTGCTGTCCACTTAAACACCTGGGCAGCCAGCTTGTTTTCCCCATCTTTCACATAATCAGTGAGTTCAAATTCGGACGGAGTGAACGAATCCTCGCTGTATCCCACAAACTGTCCGTTGAGCCACAGCGCAATTCCGCTCTCTGCGCCCTGGAAGGAAATGAAAAGGCGTTTTCCTTTCATCTGTTCCGGCACTTCGAAATATTTCACATAGCTTGCCACTGGATTGAAATGCTCCGGGATTTCTCCAGGATGAATGTCCTCATGACCTTCCCATGGGTACTGCACGTTGGCATACTGGGGAGCGTCGTAGCCTTCCATCTGAATATGCGCAGGTACGCGGATATCATCCCAGTCCCTGCAGGAATACTCTTCCTTTTCAAAGCCCTTTACTGTACTTTCATAGTTGCGGGCATAATGGAATTTCCAGATACCGTTCAGACTGTGGCGAAAAGAAGTCTCCTCCATGGAAGCTTCCTCTGGATTTGCGTAGCTGATGTGGTCGGAATGGGCATCCATTCTTCCATCTTTAAAATATTCCGGATTTTTTACTAATGAATAATCAAATTCCTTCATATGTGATCCTTTCTGTTTCTTCAATAAAAATTTCTAAGTTCCTATTATACTCACATAAGAGTTTATTTCCATGAAATTTATTAAGAAAAATATATAAATATTTGCGTTTATTCAGCAAAAGGGCGCCGCAGATAAATCGCAGCACCCTCTCATTTTTCAAACTTATTTTACCGCACCGGTAATACCTTCTGCAAACTGTTTCTGCAGTACGAAGAATACAACCATAGTCGGAATGGAACAGAATAATACGCCGCACATCAGCATACCGTAATCCGTTACATAACCTGTGATCAGGTTGGCGATCAGCATCGGCATTGTGATGGCTTTGTTGTCTGTCATAATTACCTTCGGCCATAAGTATGCATTCCAGGCATTCATAAAGGTAATAACAGCGGCTGCTGCGTAGGTTGATTTCATGGTTGGAATAAACATCTGGAAGAAGATCCGGACTTCACTTAATCCGTCAATACGTGCAGCTTCGATAATATCTACCGGGAATGCACGGGCATTCTGTCGGAACATCATGATCATAAACGGTGTGGAAATGATCGGAAGGATGAAACCGATGGAGGTATTCAGAAGCTTTGCCTTTGAAAACATCTTGAATAACGGAACCATTGTAGCAACCTGGGGAACCATCATGGCAAGAAGCAGAATGGAAAACAGTCTGTCTTTTCCTTTGTCATGATAAACTTCAAATCCGTATCCGGCGATGGAGCAGATCAGAAGGCAGATCACGGTGGTCAGGATCGCATACAGGAAAGAGTTTCCAAGTGCTCTCCAAAGGGGCTGCTGAGATGTCAGGTTGTTAAAGTTCTCCATAAAATGACTTCCCGGAATAATACGTCCTCGTGATACATCTGTGGAAGTATTGGTAGCTGCGGAAATCATCCAGTACAGCGGGAATACGGAGAAAAATGATACAATGATCAGAAAAATATATGTAGGAATCAGTCTTCTCTGGATTGCAGATTTGTTTTTCTTAGTCACGAGTATCACCTACTTTCAAGTTGATAAATGCCAGAATCGCTACCATGATAAAGATAATAAAGGACATTGCTGCTGCATATCCAAAGTTCGGCACGTTGACAAAACAGGTATTGTAAACATAATGTGACATTGTAATGGTACTGTTTGCAGGACCGCCCTTTGTCAGGTTCATGGACTCATCGAACAGCTGTAAGGTACCGTTGATGGACATAATAAATGTCATGATAATGGTTGGCTTCAAAAGCGGTACTGTAATTTTCCAGAAGGTTTTCCATCCGTTTGCACCGTCGATCTTGGCTGCCTCGTATACAGAATATTCAATGTTCTGAAGGCCTGCCAGGTAGAATACCATGTTGTATCCGGTCCATCTCCAGATCAGCGCGATAATGATTACGATCTTTGCGCTGGTAGCATTTCCAAGGAAATTGTATCCTGAGGACAGGATTCCCAGTTTCATCAGAACACTGTTGATCAGACCGTCTGTTGCAAACATGGAACGGAAGATCAAAGAGTAGGAAACCAGGGAAGTCGCACATGGAAGGAATACGCATGTACGGAAAAATCCCTTGAACTTCAGATCCTTGTTGTTCAGAAGCTGCGCAAGCAGGATGGCAAGCACCAACATAATAGGAACCTGAATGATCAGATACAGGAATGTGTTTGCAATGGACTGCTGGAATACTTTATCTGCCAGAATACGTTTGTAGTTGCTGAAGATCGGATCTGCGAAACGCATATTTGCGCCGGCGCCTGTCTGCAGGGAAATGATAAATGCTCGGATCATGGGATAAAAACTCATGATCGCGATCAT
>CAVJRB010000362.1:0-3350 GCA_963651655.1 bacterium
GGTTTAGCCTTCTACCCAGAACTGATAATGTTCCGCCAGAACGCTTTCGATATTCTGATAATTCTTTTCCCAAAGAAGATTCATGATCTTCTGATGAAGCAAAATAAACATTTCCTTCTGATTTTTTTCCAGAACCAACTCTACGGTTTTTTCCCTGGATGGTGTGGTGATTCTGTCTACATATTCATGTATGTTGCATAGAATCGGATTCCCTGTACTTTCTACAAGTGCCAGATGAAAATCTACATCTGCCTGAAGCACCTGCTTCGCGGTAACCTTCTCTCCCAGAACCACTGTTTTCAGATTCTCAAATTCCTGCTGGATCTCGTCCATCTTCTCATCAGTAAGTCCGCTTATGATCTGATAGAGCATTCCGGTATCCAGAACCTTACGAACCTGAATAATGTCAATTCTCATGTTTTTGTCCAAAAGAATTCCATACAGCATTGGATCAAGCATTTTGTGATTGTAGGTATCATTCACAAATGTTCCCTCTGCTCTTTTTATGTAAACCACGCCGTAAGCTTCCAGAATCTTGATTGCTTCCCGGACGGAATTTCTTCCGATTCCAAAATTTTCACACAGTTCCGGCTCTGTAGGGAGTTTATCGCCCGGCTTTAGGTCTCCGGCAATAATCGAATCCGTGATCTGTTTCACCACCTGATTTACAACACTGTCTTTATGAAGTTGTTTTTTCAGTAAATTTTTCTTCTCGGGCATATGTGCTCCCCCTGGCTTTTTATAATAAATACCTTAATATCAGCACCAAAAATCGCACTGCACAGGTGCAGGCGATTTTTGATTTATTCACTCTGGTATTATTATACACTATTTTACTGGCATTTTAAAACAGCTACATCTCTGGCTTTCAAAATTAATTTACCATTTTCCGGCTGTGCTCCGATCAAGTTTTCCCAGCTGCCTTCCGGAAGCTCTACCTGTTTCTCTGCGGTATTATGATTCAATACAAAATAGAATTTTCCGTTTTCATTTTCCCTGCTGGTTACTTCAATTCCATCTTCCACCTGAAGCACCGGATGCACATCTGCTTCCTCGCACACATTGTGAACAAACATCTTTAAGAACGCTTCATCCGGCTGCGTTCCCAGATAATAAACTTTTCCTTTTCCATATTCATTTACAGTAACGCATGGCTCTCCGGCATAGAAATCACTTCCATAGGTTGCCAGCGCTTTTGCATTTTCCAGTCTGAGGCGGTCGCACAGGAAGCTGCAGCTGTAAGATTCCTGATCCTGATTCATAACGATCTGATTGGTTTCCTCTGGATAAAGTGCATCTGTCTCCTCTACCCAAAGACCGAACACATCACGAAGCGGTCCCGGATATGCGCCAAAGATACAACGGTCTGTCTCATCTGCAAGACCAGTCATGTAAGTTCCGATCAGTGTTCCGCCGTTTTCCACGAATTTGGTCAGGCGCTCTGCAAAGCCAGGCTTTATCATATATGCAAGAGGTGCAACCACAACCTTATAGGAATCCAGGTCACTTGTGAATTTCACAATATCTACTGCAATGTTCTGTTTGTGGAATGCACGGTAATAATGAGCCACCTGAAGCAGATAATCCATATCTTTTGTAGGACCGCTGCAAAGCTCCAGTGCCCACCAGTTGTCCCAGTCAAACAGAATTCCCACATCTGCGTTTGTTCTTGCATCAAGGATCTGTCCGCCCAGCTGATGAAGCTCTGCTCCTAACTGCTCAAACTCCCGGAAAATTCTGGTGTCATCTGTTCCTGCATGAGAAATAATAGCACCGTGGAACTTCTCCTGACCGCCAACGGACTGACGCATCTGGAAATATAAGGAGCTGTCAGCGCCATGAGCGATACCCTGATATGCAAGGAGTCTTGCCTCACCAGGCCTTTTCAGCTTATTGTATGGCTGCCAGTTCTGCTGGTTAGGAGACTGCTCTGCAACCATGTAGGAAGCACCGTCCTTCAGGCCTCGCATAATGTCATGCTTTAATGCCGGGAATGCTGCGTCATCTTTTGGTGACGGGTAGTTGTCCCATCCTACAATATCCATATTTCTAGTCAGCTGGAACTGATTCAGCTTCTTGATAAATCCGGAAATATTGCTGAATACCGGAATGTCCGGGGTAATCCTTCGAAGCACGCTTGCTTCGTTTAAGAAGCATTCCTCCGTGGTATCGGTTACAAAGCGCTGATAGTCCAACTGCTTTGCCGGGAAAAATTTGTCATCATCATTGCGGTCTGTAGGAAGCATAATGGTGTCAAAATCGTAAACCGTTCTTCCCCAGAAAGAGGTATTCCATCTCTTGTTCAGTTCTTCGGTTGTTCCGTATTTCTTTTTCAGCCATACACGGAACTTCTTCTCACAATTTTCGCAATGGCAGAATGTGCTGTACTCATTTGCCACATGCCATGCAACGAGTCCCGGATAGTCTTTGTAGCGAAGTGCCATCTGCTCTGCCAGGGCTGCTGCTCTTTCTCTGTATTTCTCACTGTTTACGCAGTAGAAGTTTCGCATTCCATGGGTACGTTTCAGCCCGTTGTTATCTACAGGCATGATTTCCGGATATTTCTTGCTCATCCATTCCGGCTGTGCCGCTGTGGAGGTTGCAAGGCAAACATAAATTTTATTTTCCCAGAGAATGTCCAGAATTTTATCCAGCCATTCAAAATTATAAACACCTTCCTGCGGCTCTAATTTTGCCCAGGAAAAAACCGGAAGAGCTACATAATTAATATGGCATTTCTTAAAATATTCCATATCTTTGCGAATGGTAGCCTCATCCCACTGATCCGGGTTATAGTCTCCTCCAAAATAGAGTTCTTTTATCTTCTGACCTTTCATGCCTGAGTCTCCTTAATATTTGTGTGTTTTATTTAACAGATCCTGTCATACCTTCAACGAAGGATTTCTGTAAAGTAAAGAATACCACGATTGTAGGCAGTGTGGAAAGCACAATACCAACCATTGTCATACCATAATCCGGTGTAAATCCGGAAGCAAGGTTTGCTACAACCAGCGGCAATGTAAATTTCTTTTCACTCTGTAATGCGATCAACGGCCACATATAGTTGTTCCAGCTTGCCATGAACATGAAGATTCCGGCTGCTGCATATGTGGATTTCATCATTGGCATAAAGATTTTGAAAAAGATCTGGTACTCATTCAGTCCATCCATTCTTGCAGCTTCCAGGGTATCCTTCGGGAAGGAATAGGAATTCTGCTTAAAGAAGAAGATCAAAAATGGAGATCCGATTGCCGGAAGAATGATTGCCAGGTAATTATTCAAAAGTCCCATTTTGGAGAACATACGGAACATTGGAATGATCTTTGCAGCAAAAGGAACCATCATGGATG
>CAVJRB010000362.1:3360-13765 GCA_963651655.1 bacterium
GGGCAATGATAATGTCATCAAAAATATATGTTTAAAACCTTCGCCGATTAAATGTTTTTTATTCATCATGATCACCTGTCACTTTCTTCTGAACAATCGTAATAAGTACAATAATCACAAGAACTACATAAGAAACAGCAGCTGCATATCCATAATTCGGAACATAGTTAAAGGAAAGATCGTAAATGTACTCAGAAATTGTTCTGGTAGCATTTCCAGGGCCGCCTCCTGTCAGGTTTACAACCTCATCGAACAGCTGAAGTGTATTCGTTACCGCCATGATGCTGGTAAGGAATACAATTGGCTTCAGGATCGGCATTGTAATCTTGAAGAAGGACTGTCTGAAGTTGGCTCCGTCGATTTTGGCTGCCTCGTATACAGATTTGTCTGTATTCTGCAGTGCAGATAAGAAGAAGATCATATAGTATCCGGAATAACGCCAGATCAGGGCAATGATGATAACAAATTTTGCCCAGACAGGATCCAGGATAAATGCAATTGGGGAATCAATCAGTCCAAGTGATAACAGAACATGGTTTACAACTCCGTCTGTTGCAAAAATGTTTTTGAACAGGATCGCATAGGAAATTGGAGATGTTACACATGGCAGGAAGATACAGGTTCTGTAAAAGCCCCTGAGTTTTAAGGTTTCAGAATTTAATAAAACTGCAACTAATAATGCAAGAAGCAGCATGATCGGAATCTGGATCACAGCATAAAACAATGTGTTTCCAATGGTTGTCTTAAATCCGGTATCATTAAGCATTCTTACATAGTTGGCTACGCCGCCAAAAGTCAGGTTATTTCCTTTTCCTGTTTTTAAAGATAAAAGAAATGCCTGTATCATAGGGATATAACTGAATGCCAGGATCAGCACAGATGCAATGATTACCATTGTCCAGCCGATGCGGGAATTCTTTTTTTCCAATGTGCTACCTTTCATGGAATCTCCTTTCCGTTCTATACCCTTTATCTGATTATTTTAGAAAAGGGGCGAATCACTCCGCCCCCTTAATTTCTTTATTTTAGTTTTTAGTTTCCATTTATTTACTGAATAGTCTGGTTGAACTGCTCTTCTGCCGCTGCTAATTCAGTATCCAGATCGCTGCCATTAAGGATGTTAGGAGTCACTGCAAGTAATGCGCTCTGGGCTTCTGCGCTGAATGCGCCAGTGTTTACAGCTGGAATTAAAGCTTCCCACTCTACCAGTGTCTTATTGATCTGCTGTCCGCTGAAGAAATCAGATGCTGCTTCTACAGCCTCGCAGTCAGATGCCGGAAGATAAGTTCCGATAATGTTGTTGCTCTTCATAAGAGAATCATACATCTCAACGCTTCCGCCGAAGGTCTTTCCAAGGAATTTAGCAGCTGCTTCTGCGTTCTTGGAGTTCTTAAGAACGAACCAGCTTGAACCACCCTGGTTGGAGTAGTGAGTCGCACCTTCTGTGCTCATCTTCGGGATAGGAGCCATTTTCCATTTTCCGCTCTGGTCTTCACCAGCCATGATTGTAGATGTGATCCAGCTGCCTCTCATAACGCATGCAACGTCACCGTTGTTGATTGCTCCTGCAAATCCTGTCCAGTCGCTTACTACCTGGCAGAAATCAGACTCGTTAAGTTTCTTGAATACGTCATAGCACTCTTTTAATGCATCATTGTTTACGAAATCAGCGTTTCCGTCATCATCTGTGAACCATTTTCCAGTAGACTGAAGCATGATCTGGAACTCTGCGATATCGTTCGGGTTGTAGGTCTGAAGCATATGTCCTTTCTCTTTCAGCTTCTCGCCAAGTGCAAGGTACTCATCCCATGTAAGATCCTGCATATCCTCATCTGTTACACCGATCTCTTCCATGTAATCGGTACGATAGAACAGAGCTGCAACACCTGTATCATATGGAACACCATATCCTACACCATCATAAGATACCATGTCTTTCTTGTATGATGCGAAGTCATCATAGTTAATATAATCATCCATTGGAAGGAATGCGTCCGGATAAGACATCAGATATCCCTGTGCATTTAAATCACTGATGGAAACAATGTCCGGTAAATCATCTGTCACACCAGAAGCCAGTACGGTGTGGATTTTCTGAAGGCAGTCTGCCTTGGACATCTCCACGAAGTTTACAGTTACATCATCATCAAGGCTGTCTGCAACTTCAAATGTTGTACCGTTCATGGTCTTATCCCATGACCATACAGTCAGTTCAACTGGCTCATCTGTTGTCTCAGCAGAAACAGTCAGTGCCGGAGCTCCAACACTCAATACCATACTTGCAGCTGCGCACATGCTAACTGCTACGCGAAACATTTTCTTTCTCATTTCTTCACCATGTCCTTTCTATTACGTATAACGTAGGATGTTCAACTTGTTGACATTATAATATCATTTTCGACAGGGTTTGTAAACACTGAATACTAACTGATTTTTCATATGCATTTTTATGAACTTTAGACAATAGCTTTACTAAAAGAATCCAATAAATTGTTTTATCTAAATAAAGGAAGGGCCCGCGCCGGAAAGTTTCCCCTCCGATGCAGGCCTTGTAAAAATCGTTAGAATTTAAGCTTTTACAGTCCTTTTGCTTTCAGTGCTGCTGCAAGTGCCTGTGCTCCGAAACGTGGGCTGGAAAGTACTGGTTTACCGATTTTCTCATGGATTGCTTCTTCTGCATAAGCCATGGAACCCTGAGCAAGAAGAATAACATCTACCTGATCTGCAATCTCGGCTGCCTTTGCGCAAAGAAGAGCTTTGAATTTATCCTGATCAGCGCCGAACGCATCTACCAGTCCGTCAACCAGCTCTACGTGGCTGTTCATCTCTCTTGCAACACGGGAAACAGTGTTCTTGGTCGGCTCCAGAGTGGTAGGAAGAGTTGCAAGTACGCCTACTCTCTTTCCAAGGCGGGCTGCCTCACGGCACATTTCTTCATCAATACGAACAATCGGGATACCTGTGTAGCGTCCGATATTCTGTGCAGCATCTGCAACTTCTCCAACTGAAGAGCAGCAGTTTAAAATTGCATCTGCTCCATCAGAAACAGCCTGCATGTACATCCCTACAAGACGGGCTGCAGCACCTGCAGTTACGTAGCCATGCTCTCTTACTTCCGCAAGAATAGATGGATCCTGATAATTGAGGATCTCCGGTGTATCTCCAAGATTTTTTCTGATTTCTTCATTTACGCACTCAATCAGCTCTGGTGTTGTGCTGGTGTAAACAATTCCTAATTTCATTTTATCTGTCTCCTTCTGTGAAAATCTTTCACGTTCCTAAAACTAACTATAAAAATTGTACGATTGTTTTGTGCTTAACGTCAAGTCCAATTTCTTTATTTAGTGTCACTTTTATTTTTATAGCTGTTTTGTGCAAACCACAGCCACATCATAAGCAGCTACAGATAATGTTCCGTTAATTTTTTCTCCTGTGAGCAGATTTATGCCTGTCACATTCTCAATCACAGCTTCTTCCTGGCCGTGATTCAGGTAAAATTCATAAGCCCAGTCTTCCCCCTGACGCTCATGATATTCAACTCCGTCTGGAAGATTTTTAACTGTGATTCCGGCATCACTGAGCATAACTTCAAACAGACTGCGCATTTCTTCTGGAGAAACCCTTGCCGCTATGTAATAAGCACGGCCTTTTTCTCCGGCATGGTCGCTGCTTTCCCATTCTTTCACGGTCAGCCCGGCACTTCCTTCATAGAAATCAGTTCCATAGGAAGCAAGAATCTGAGCATCTTCCACCCGCAGGATTTCTGCGTAATCGTATACAGTCCACTCTTTTCCATCGGAAAAACGCAGGCTGTTTCGGTCAGAAGGATATAAAGTATCGATTTCTTCGCTGATGACGCCAAATAGCTCCGACAGTCCGTCTCCCGGGAAGCCTCCCAGATAGCACAGGGTATCTTTATCCACATATCCGGTAAAATATGTAGCAAGAAGCTGACCGCCGTTTTTCACAAATTTCTTCAGATTTTCTGCGGTTTCCGGCTGAAGCAGATAAAGCATTGGCGCTACGACTACCTTGTAATCACTAAGATCATCTGCAGAACCAACTACATCCATTTCCACTCCAAGCTTCTGAAATTCCTTCCAGATTCCAATGCAGGTTTTCTCGTAATTTTTTGTGTTTTCACTTAATGCTTTTACGTCCTGGATTGCCCAGCGATTATCCCAGTCAAACAAAAGGGCTGCCTTTGCTTTTACCAGGGTTCCAGCTGCAGGGGCAATCTTTTTCAGCAGATCGCCAACCTCTGCTACTTCCCTAAAAATCCGGGTGTCATCTTTTCCCAGATGATCTACAACAGCTCCATGATACTGCTCGAAGGAACCACGGCCTTTTCTCCACTGGAAATACTGAGCAGTGTCAGAACCGCAGGCAATTGCCTGCATGCACGCAAGCTTGTGGACGCCAGGTCTTTTCACTTTGTTGTATGGATGCCAGTTTACAAGTCCCGGAGCACTTTCCATCAGCATAAAGGGCTTGTCCTTTTTCAGGCCGCGCATTACTGCATGATGAAATGCATTTTCTGTCATGGTTTCATAGAGGCTTTCGTAATCGTTGTTGTAGCGCGGGTAGCTGTCCCAGGAAATTACATCCAGGGATGGCGCCATTTTGCGGTAATCCAGACCGTTGTAAAGCATCATAAAGTTTGCGGTCACTGGAATGTCCGGTGTGATTTCTTTCAGAACCTTTATTTCAGAATTCATGAAATCATTCATGTTCCAGGTAGTAAAGCGCCGCCACTCCAGATTCAGACCCATAATACTGCCTTCGCCGTTTGCAAAAGGCGGCTCCACCTGGTCGAAATCGTTGTAGCGGTGGCTCCAGAATGTGGTCCACCATGCCTGATTTAATTTGTCAATGTCATGGTCAAACTGATCTGCCAGATATTTCTGGAAGCGCTCTACGCACAGAGGGCAATAGCACTCTCCGCCTAATTCGTTGGAAACATGCCACATAATAAGGCCTGGATGATGTCCGAATTTTTCAGCCAGCAGTTTGTCCAGAAGTGACGTTTTCTCACGGTATTTCGTGGAAGACATGCAGTGATTGTGGCGCACGCCGTGATGGTTGCGCTGTCCGTTTTTGCCTACGCGCATCGCTTCTGGGTACTTCCTGTCCAGCCATGCAGGCCTTGCACCGGACGGTGTGGCAAGAATGGTATAAATGCCGTTTTCATATAAATGGTCCATGATTTTTTCCAGCCATTCGAAATGAAACTCACCTTCTACCGGCTCGTATACAGACCAGGAAAAAACGCCAAGGGTAACACAGTTTACCCCTGCTTTTTTCATCATTCTAATATCTTCTTCCAGTATGTCCGGGCGGTCCAGCCACTGCTCCGGATTGTAATCTCCGCCGTGAACAAAGCCTTTTAACTGGGGAAATAAAATCTGTTTTTCCATATTTTTGCCGCTCCTGTTATATATATGTCTCAATCATCGGTGCTTCCGTGATTCCGGTTGCGGGTACCTGCAGGTGGGTGGAAGCGCCGTCTTTCAGCTTCCAGACCAGGGTGGTGTCTACCTTGATTTCAAGATTGTTTTCGCCGTCCTGCAGTGCATCTGTAACCTCTAATTTAGCAGGGAAGCCTGCCAGATAGCCAAGGTCTTTTCCGTTTAATTTCACCTTCAAGCAGTCGGCTGCTTCCGGAAATTTCAGGGTGTAGTATTCTCCCGGATTCTTCTTCCAGGTGAAGCTTCCAGTGTACAGATAACTTCCGGTATAGGCTGGGAAATAGCCCCGGCCGTTCATGTTGGGAAGCTCTTTTTCTGCGTTTAACTGCAGGGTTTGGCCATCTTTTGCAGTTACTTTCCATGGAATGTAAAGGGTAGTCTGTTTCTCAAGGCAAAGGACATCAAATTCCAGATTGCGTCCCTCCTCTCGGATATGCTCCACGGGCTCTATGCAAAGGAAACAGCTCTCACCAGGCTCCAGACTTGCCAAAATCTGATAGGCGTAACCCTCAATCTGTGCCGGATGTGGCTTCAAATCAAAGCTTCTTGTGCGGTTAAACCAGGGATCGTAGAGAGTCAGCCCATCCATTTTTTCGTCCTGTACAAGCAGGGCAAAATCAGCTCTTCTGGAGACGCTTTCGTTAAACAGCATTGCGCAAAGTCCGTCCTCTGTCTGGCTCACCATCATGCGAAGATCCTGAAGATTTGCGGAAATCGCGCCCTGGCCGTTGTCTGTAACTGCCAGCTTACGCAGCTTATGCTTTTCACTTTCTGCTGCAGCTTTCTTCGCCATAGTGTCCAGTGTTACGACCTCCACCCACTTGGAAAATGCCTCTGGCAGATCTGCTCCTTTGGTGGTTTTTTCCGGCAGTTTATCAATTATGTAAACCTTTAATCCGTTCTTCTGGTTTGCTTCTATAAACTTTACTACACGCTCATCCAGGCACTGCGCATATGGAAGAATCAAGCTTGCATAAGTCTTGTCCAGAATCTTCAGGACTCCATTTTCCACAGCAGCCTCTGCGAAAATATCTGCCGGAACTACATCATAATCCAGCTGTTTTTCCATAAGAGCGCGGCCTGGTTTCTGGAAGTACATTGCTTCGCCGCACCACTCGCTTTCTCCGTGATAGAGGATTGCAGCATCGGCCAGATGGATTCCGCCGCTAAGGAAATGGGCGCTTCTGTTCATGTAGTGCATAAGCCAGGTGAAACACTCAAATCCCGGATTATTGCCGCCTGCATAGAAGTGCGGCGGGCAGTCAGGATCTGGATATTTCATGGAAAAAGCATGCGGTGTGAACTCGTTGATTCCTCTTACCAGCATGTGGTTAGTCAGCCATTTCATAAAAGAATTGCCCTCTGCCCAGCCGTAGTTTCCGAAGATTTCACACAGCGCACGGTCTTTTTTATTCTTCTGAATATGGGCTGCAGAGCTTCCCAGTTTCGCTAATCCAAAATGGAAAAATTCGCCGTCACGGTCTCCTGCAATCCACTGGTGAACCGGCTGGGTGAAGCCTGGCACGATCTGATGGTGAACCACGTCAACACCTGCCATATGCTGTCCTTCCATTTCCCGGAAATAATGTCCAATGCTGCATCCCATTCGGGTGTGCGCATTGTCATCTTCAATAATATGTCCAATATATTCCACGCCATGTGCCTGGCACCAGCTTCCAATCTGGCCGCTGAAGCAGGTATGTACCAGGTCAGTCATGGCATCCATATATTCGGTGCGGACTTTCGCTGTTTTTTCCCCGGAATCGTACCATAATGCAGGAAGATTTGTGAGGAAATCCCCTTTCCAGACTTCGGTTAATTTCCCTTCCAGCTCATCACTCCAGGGCAGTCTAATGTCTTTCTGACCTAACATATTGTCAAAAGGATAGCCCTTTACGTTGCCAAGCTCTGGTTCGTCAGAAAAGAAACCAGCGATCACATTTCCGAAATAGTTACTGTAGCGGGCGTAGTGTTTCTCGTACACTTCATCCAGCAGTACCTTTACAGAGGAGGAATCGATCAGGTTCATATAATGGTCTCTTCCGCCCCCTGTTTGAGTTGTAAATAAGATGAAAAGACGGTAGGGACCTTCCGGAAGATTGAAATACACAAAGCCGTTTTCCATGGTGTCTGTAAGGTCCAGAATGCCGCTTCCGCTCACTGCCAGAGTCTGTCCGTCCGGCTTTGGAACTGCCAGGATTCCCAGCAGTCTGCCGTCTGACGGGATGAAATTTTCTACCAGAACCGCACCGCTGCGGCAGGGTCCCATAATATCCATATGGCGTTCCCCAAGGTACAGTTTTGCCTTTTCCGGGTGCTTTTCAAAGCCGCCGTTTGCGTGTCCTGTAGGGAATTTATTGTCGTCCAGAATCCAGAGGCGCAGGCCTCTTTTCTCTGCTTCCTTACAGATAAAATCCAGGTTTTCCCACCATTTTGGGCCGCAGAAATCCGGGTGCGGCCTGGACTCCAGACACACCTCCCGAATCCCGCATTCCTCTATTTTATCCAGCTCTTTTCCGATGGTTTCGTTGTCTTCCCCTTTCATCCAGAGAAACGGCAAAATGTGGTTGGTGCACTCTCCTTGAAGTAAAGTTTGTAAACGTTTCATACGCTCTCCTGTTTCTTTTGTGTCCTAGAGCCTGTTTGAAAAAGGCTCTAAAGTTGGTCAGTTTATGTCCGCCTAAATTGGGTCAAAATTTCTTGTTTGAAGCTACGCATATGGTTCTGTATTCGCCGTACGCACTGGTGGGATCTCCCTCTTTCCACGGGCAGGTTGCGCAGTAAAAATGGTATAACGTATCATCTTTTTTCACAACAGATGCCTTATGCACATGTCCGCTGTAACAGGTTCCTTCCGGGCCAAAAGAAAGGATCGGCTCCCTTACTTTTTCCCAGTGAAAAAGGTCATCAGACAGGGCCAGGCCTTCCTGCGCGTGGCTGTGTCCGTCTTCATAAATCTTGCCGTAACCGAAGTAAAAGTTCACCCAGGTATCCCCATCCTTCACAATATAGGGATCGGATACAAAGCGCTCGTCCCATGACTCCCGGTTCACTTTCATTACCGGATTTCCCGCATATCTTTCCCAGTGAAGAAGGTCTTTGGAGGTGGCTACGCCTGTCTGCTCCGTCCAACGTTCTTCCTTGTCTTTGGCATTATAAAACATGTACCAGGTGTCATCATTGCGGATAATGCAGGCTTTATAAAGTCCGCCTGCTTCCCATTCTGCCCCGTCCTTCCAGGAAAAACAGGGCTTATCCGGAAAGTGCCAGTCCAGCAGATTTTCGTCTTCCGTCCATGCCAGACCAATCTCAGCAGGCCCGTTTTCGTATCCTGTAGAAGGGTAGGAATGATAAACCAGCCAGTACTTTCCATCTACTTTTCCAAGCTTGGGAACCTGGTTGAAATCATCGCTTTCCTTGATCATCCAGGTGGCTGCACCGCCAATGCGGTCCCAGCGGTCAGAGTCCAGATTTCGTTTTAAAATCACGGCTTTGTGTTCCCAGTGAAGAAGGTCATCGCTGGTTGCCAGAGCTGACTGGTAGCCTTTCCCATCAAAGCCAGTGTACAGCATGTGGTACTTACCCTGATGCCAGAAAACAAAAGGAATATCAACAGCTTTTTCGTCGAACGCACCAGGAGTTCCGGAACCGTGAAGTACTGGTTTTTCGTAGCGGTAAGGAGTCAGATATTTTTGAATTTTCGGGTCTGTTAATTCGATCATTTTGTGTATTCTCCTGTTTTATTATCTATTGTTAAATGGAAAAGCTTCATTTTGACAGTACCGCAGGTACCATCTTCCATCAAAATCGGCGGCTTTCTTACGTTGCCCCAGGATATATGCGGATAGGAAAATTCCTGGTTCACCATCAGCTTAATGGGCTCTGTGTGCTCCTTTCCAAGCACTCGCAGATAGTCCAGAACAATGTAATAATCTGTGGCATCTTCTGCTTTTTCCCCGCACACTTCAATGCGAATGGTATGCTCTCCATAAGGCAGATCCTTAATGGAAAAAACAGGTAAATGATAGCGTTTGTCATAGCCTGCAGAGCAGCAGGAGAAATCCACTCCGGCGCTTCTCTGGCTGATATGGGACGCTTTCTTGTCTCCGTCTATATATACATCTGCCATACCAAATGCAGGATCCTGTGGACCGTACCATACCACTCCGGTTCCCTGGAATTTGCAGGTCAGTGCGGCACCTTTTTCCCGGCTCCACATTTCGGTTCCGTGGTCGCTTTCTTTCTTATCAATGACCTGATACCAGGTTCCGGTGTAGGTGATTCGCGGGTCGGATTCCAGGATTTTGTCCTCTTCCGGATCAAGAACTTCCAGGCGAATGTTGGTTTTGGAAAGTTCCTGTCTGTTCTCCTGATTGATGTCTTTTTCTCTGCCAAATACCTTCAGCATTCCAGACTGGTTTTCACTGTAAACATACGCCTCTGCAATGTCTTCCTTGGTACTTCTGAAATCATTGCTCCCATGGTATTCCCCATCATAACGACCGAAAAGAAGATCATCCCGCATATCTTCTCCCCAGGAAGTCACTGGCATTTCACCCCAGGTATTGGATCTGGTAAAACGCTTCGCTGTTCCCTGGTTTCGGGAAATGTGATCCTCCGGGTAAATGGAAATTCGTCCTTCCTGATCCGGATCCAGATTTCTTCTCCAGGATAAGGTATCCACAGACGGATCCAGAATGTATGCCATTCCAAGCTCATCCAGGCCGCCGCAATCTACACCTACGCGGAGCTTCATCTGCTTGGGAAGGTGTTTTTCCAGGTGAAGAATCTGATATGTTGTGTAGAAGGTTCCATCCTTCTGGATTTTTATTTTCCACTCTATGGACAGTGTTTTTTCATAGCCGCCCTGGATTCGAACTTCTACGGAATTCTGTTTTTCTTCGACTGCAAAAGAGGTCAGGTACCAGGTTCCAAGT
>CAVJRB010000363.1:0-5305 GCA_963651655.1 bacterium
TGTTTGCTATGCAATTTTATTCTTCTCTAACCACTACCTCTTTGTTTCAAACTTTTCACCTGGTTCTGTCACATTTGCATCGATAATGCTGCTGTTATATCTTGCTCTTTTCACCCCTGCTCCTTTATCACTTCTCTGAATTTCAATGTTATAAACTTTGTTATCTTTGTCAACCGCCAGTATATCTAATCTTACTGACCGTCCCTGCAGATTTTTAATATCCTGCTGGCCATTCACGTGCAATATTTTTAAATCAGTTCGGTTCAAAATAATCTGAAGCAAAAATTCTACACACGCTTCATCCTCAAATACCTTTTGCATAAAATCATCATCCAGCAGTCTCAGGCACTGAATACGTTGTAAATCTTCTTCATGCTTCCTGTCAAAATCTAATTCTGTGGTGTTCATTTCTATCATTCCGTCATCTTTTTCCATAAAGTCTCTCCTGTTTTTCCACAAGGCATTGATGCGCATCAAGTGTAGTCAGTTTGTTTCGAGAAATATTCGCTTCGAAGTGAAGCAAAGAAAATTCTTTTAAAAGAAATGCTCTTATAAGATAGAAAGAGTTTATCACAGAACAGAAGGAAAACAAAGGAAAATCGTTCGACAAAATTTTGCATGAAATTCCGCTTGGGAGCAGGTGAGGAAAAATTACAAAAACCTTGAATCATCCCATTTTAGTGCCATAGGAAATTCAAGGTTTTCGTTGGTTTACATGATAATATTATACTTCAAAAGCTTATGCATAATCCTGCTTTTTCACTGCTGCAGCCACGGACAGACTGGGGTTGCAGTAGGGGATCAGGGTGGACTGGAGGGCGTGGTAGAGGTCGGATTTGCCGGGCCAGACGGTTTCAAGGAGGTGGTTCTGGCGATCCAGCTGGTGAAACCAGGAGCCGTTTACATGGTCCAGGACCTTCTCGTCCAGATACCGCATAAATTCAGCGTAGTCTGCGGCGTATTTCTCCTTTCCGGTTACACGGTACAGGACTGCGGAAGTGTTAATGGCCTCAGCCAGAGTCCAGTGCATTCTGTCGTGGACAATGGGATTTCCATTCCAGTCAGTGGTGTAGACGATTCCCGGTGCGCCGTCTGCGTTCCAGCCGTCTGCCACTGCACGGTTGTAAAGCTCTTCCGCCGCCTGGATGTATGGAGCTGCCCCTTCCCTGTCCTCTTTGTATGTAGAAAGAGCCCACTGAGTGATCAGTCTCGCCCATTCGATTCCGTGGCCCGGAGTGGCTCCGTATGGCTTGAACTGGTCGTCCGGGCGGTCTTTGTTGCATTCCAGATCCGGCTCCCAACTGCTGGAAAAATGCTCCGGGATACGCCAGCTGTTGTCTTTCGCCCAGCCGATTACATGCTCAATAATCCGGCCTGCGCGAGTGCGGTATTTCTCGTCTCCAACTGTATCTGCTACTGCAAGAAATGCCTCAACTGTATGCATGTTTGCGTTTACTCCGCGATAAGGATCCAGTTCCGTGAATTCTGTGTTCCAGGTGTCGCAGGAGAGTCCTTCTTCCTCATTCCAGAAGCGAAGATCATACACCTTAAGGGCATCCTCCAAAAGCTCTTTCGCGCCTTCTCTGCCCGCCAGAATTCCTGATGTAGCAGCCAGAATTACAAATGCATGGGCATAGCACTGCTTGGTAGGAACAATCTCTCCATCCCTGGTAAGACCTGCGTACCAGCCACCATTTTTGTCATCGTGAAGTTCCCCGCGGATTCCTTTCAGCGCTGCATCAATCAGTGCCTCGCTGCCCTTATGTCCAAGCATGGACCCAATGCTGTACACATGGGTCATACGGCAGGTGATCCATGTTTCGCGGTTCCTGTCTTTCCAAGGAGTTCCGTCATCTCCCAGATAATAGGAGCTTCCTCCCGGCGCTGGAAACTGGTGACCAAATCGCAGCAGATCCTCTCTGATTTCTTTCATAAATGCCTGGTTTTCTTTGGTTCCAAGCTGGTATTTTTTCTCTGTAA
The DNA here is from genome assembly GCA_963651655.1 of bacterium. Classification (GTDB taxonomy): domain Bacteria; phylum Bacillota; class Clostridia; order Lachnospirales; family Lachnospiraceae; genus Blautia_A. The sequence goes on from CAVJRB010000363.1 coordinate 1,981, forward strand.
CGTTCATTTTCCCTTCTCCTTTATGAACTGAAATATTGCAAAAAACATCCTTTATCCAACCTCTCTGATACCATCTTACTCTATCTTCCAACCTTTGAAAAGAGGGGAAATTTTTTGTTTTCCTGGGGATTTTTACGCAAAAAAACCTCCGTCCAGGCGTTTCGCGTTACGCCAGAACGGAGGTTCCATTATGTTCTTATTTCGTTTTCTTCAATATACGTATGTTCCTGTTAACCAATTAGCAGATTGCTTTTCCAAGCTCGATACATGCAGCCTGAGCTTCGTCATCTGGATCTTCGTTGCAGATTACACTGTCAGCTGCAAGTGCTACGCCGTCGTTCTGGCATTTCTCTTCCCAGCTGCGCATCCACTCTCCGTCTCCCCATCCGTAGGAACCGAAAAGAGCTACCTTTTTGCCTGCAAGCTTTGACTCACATGCTTCAAATACTGGCTGGAATACGGAATCCTCAAGCTCCTCATCTCCCATTGCAGGGCATCCGAAAGCTACGCCGTCGAAACCGCTGATGTCTGTTCCATCAAAATCGTCAGCGCTGATTACTTCTACTTCAGCTCCAGCAGCTTTTGCACCTTCTGCTACTTTATTTGCCATTGCCTCTGTATTACCGGTTCCACTCCAATATACAACTGCTACTTTACTCATGACTTCATTCTACCTCTTTCTTCTTAATAATTTTGTTGCCAGCCCCCGAAAACTTTCTTGTATTCATTTCCCATCGCCGACTCTTTATGTATGTTAAGCAGCCACTGTCAGCTGCAGAACACTCCTGCCTTTTTCCCATAAATTCCGGTAAACTTCCCGGCATTTATGATATTTCTGAAACATTTTCAATGCTTCACATTCATTGCAGTATACCTTCCAGCAGCCGGAACATTTATAATTCTGTCCGCCGTTCTGGATAAAACCAATTACATCACCAAGTGGATAATCAAGAAAAATACCAATCTCATGAGGAAAATCCTGTGCCGCTTCAAAACGTTTCTTCAGAAGTGCAAGGCACTGATCCGGCTCCGCATTTTCGTAACCATACTTTTTCAGAAATCTGGCTACTCCCGGGCGCTTCAGATTCTCTGCCAGCCTTTTTTCACGGTACACGTAGATCAATGCGTGGTTTTTCCATTTGCGAAGAGCCATCAGCTTCACGCCTTTGGGATTCATCATCTGATTCCACATGGCAAGCTGAAGATCTATGTTTTCTCCCTCTTCGCAGCATGCGTTAAAAAGGTTTGCAGCTTTCAAAGAAGCAAGGGTTGGAGCACAATGCTCAATGAGACATTTCTCGATCATGACGGCCTCCTTATGCCATGACACAGTGCTCATCAAGAGCGCATTTTAAAGCACTTGCGCTGCTGGTATGAACACGTGCTACCGGGATGTTATTTTTCTTAGCTTCCTGGGAAGCGCTGATGACCATTTTATGAGACACAGTATTTGTAAAAAGCACCATCAGATCCGGGCATCCAATTTTTTTACGGATAGCGCCGTTTTCCTTTGGAAAAACTTTTGCTTTATATCCATAATCCTTGCAGATGTCTGTGTACTGACACACCATTCTCTCGTTGCCGCCAATAATTACAATACTCATGTGAACTGTCCTTTCCGGGTTTTAAAGCTTTTATAATGAGCATATCCAATTGGGGAAATTTTATTCCCTCAGATGTTACCTAGCTCTTATTTTTGTTAGCTTATTCTAACCCTTTCTTAAAAAAATTAGAAGTTTCGCACTTCTATCTCTATATTTTTGGTTACATTCATGTATGCTCCATAGAGGATCCTATGGGTTTTAAGTTTATACGCTTTAGTTAGCAAGTGCTAACTTTTATGATGTTAGTTTAACCTAATCCTTTACTGCTGTCAAGTAGCAAAATAAAAAAAGAGAGTTAATGAAAAATAGTATCATTAACTCTCTTACAGATTCAAAATAGCTGCGTCAATCAAATGTCCTCTGTCACCAGGTTCTTCATGCTGTTCATACCGATCAGCAATGTAGAGGTATTGTGAAGCAATGCAGAAGTAGTCGGCTGCAGGATTCCCAATACGCCCAGCAGGATCAGTCCCGTGTTAAAGCCTACAATAGTACGGTAGTTGCCGTGAATACGCTTCATAAGGGCATCACTGATGTTCTTCAGTACCACAACACCCTCCAGATTATCTGCTCCGATGGTAATATCTGCGATTTCTCTTGCAATCTCGGCGCCCTCGCTTACCGCAATACCTGCATCAGCTGCGGAAAGTGCAGGAGAATCGTTGATTCCATCACCAAGCATGACAACCTTACGGCCTTTTGCCTTCTCTTTTTCTACAAAGCTTGCTTTATCCTCAGGAAGAACCTCAGAATAATACTCGTCAACACCCACTTTGGCAGCAACAGCCTTCGCAGTACGCTCGCTGTCTCCTGTCATCATGACTACCTTGCTGAAGCCGGCTTTCTTCAGAGCTTTTACAACTGCAGGTGCTTCCTCACGGAGAGGATCCTCAATGCAGATGACAGCAGCAAGACTGCCTTCAATTGCAAGGTACAGATGGGAATATTCATTTGGCAGATTCTTAAACTGCTCTTCCATACCTTCCGGAATGGTACATTTCTCATCTTCGAATACAAAGTGGGAGCTTCCGATAATAACCTTTTTGTCTTCAATGGTTGTGGAAATACCATGTGCTACAATGTATTCCACTTTGGAGTGCATTTCCTCATGATCCAGCTTCCGCTCCTTGGCTGCGTCTACAACGGCTTTTGCCATGGAGTGCGGGAAATGCTCCTCCAGGCAGGCTGCGATTCGAAGCAGCTCATTCTCACTCATTCCATTAAATGAGAAGATCTTTGCTACAGTAGGCTCTGCCTTGGTAAGGGTTCCAGTTTTGTCAAATACAATGGTATCTGCATCCGCAATAGCTTCCAGGAACTTGCCGCCCTTAACCGTAATCTTATATTCTCCTGCCTCACGGATCGCGGAAAGTACAGAAACCGGCATCGCCAGCTTCAGTGCACAGGAGAAATCAACCATCAGCACAGAAACAGCCTTGGTTACATTTCTGGTAAGCAGATAGGTAAGCGCTGTTCCGCCAAGTGTGTACGGAACCAGTTTGTCCGCAAGATGCTCTGCCTTACTCTCAACACCGGATTTCAGCTTCTCGGTATCCTCGATCATAGCTGCGATCTTCTCGTAACGGCTTGCTCCGCCTACTGCTTTTACAGTAAGGACAGCTTCGCCCTCTTCTACTACGGTACCTGCGTATACGGAATTTCCTTCTACTTTTCTTACCGGAACAGACTCGCCTGTGAGAGATGCCTGATTAACCATAGCC
>CAVJRB010000363.1:5315-10120 GCA_963651655.1 bacterium
ACCATAGCCTCGCCCTCTGCGATCACACCGTCAAATGGGATTACATTTCCCATATGTACCACAACCATGTCGCCAGTCTGGATCTTGTCTGCATCCACAAGAACCTCAGTACCTTCGCTGCGCAGCCATACCTTTCCTGTATTCAGGGACATGGTACGTGCAAGGTCATCTACGGATTTCTTATGTGTCCACTCCTCAAGCAGCTCGCCAATTCCAAGCAGGAACATAACAGAACCTGCAGTGGAGAAATCGCCTCGGAAAATGGATACGCCAATGGCGGTTGCATCCAGTACCGGAACCTCGATCTTACGTTTCCAGAGCGTCTTGATTCCAAGCCAGATGTATTTCACTGACATTGCAGTTGTGTAAATAGCAGACCACGGATATGGCAGAAGAAGCTTTCTTCCATAATGGAAAATAACCTTATTTACCAGCTTCTCCTTGTATGTCTCGTTTAATGCTCTTCCGGAATTCTCCAGGATCTGCGCCGGAACAGAAACTCTTGCATATCCAAATGCCTGAATGGATTTCAGAAGCTCATTTCTGTCGCCTGTGTAATAAATCAGCGCATCACAGGTACGGTTGAATACCTGTACTTTCTTGACTCCGGACAGATTCTCCAGATAATACTGAAGGGTGTCTGCCTGATTGTAATTCATATATTTCTGAAAAAGATGGACTCTGATACGTCCTTTTTTCTCATGCTTTATCGTAAATTTCAATGTATTCACCTACTCTTCAAAGCAAGAGGACTGTCGCAAAATACGGCAGTCCCCATTATGCATCTGTTTTACAGTTACAAGATCACGATTGCTTTTACTCAGCTGTTTCCTCTGTCTGTGCCTCGTCCTCAGTCTCCTTGAACTCTGTCTCGCCCTCGGAAACCTCATCCTCGAAGGACTCCTCAGCTGCTTTTCTGTCCTCGTTGATCTGCTGTGCATCTGCATAGATGTCACCTGCGTTCTCCTGAACAGTTGTAACAGTCTTCATTACGCAGTCCTTAGCTCTTAAAACAGCTGCTGTGCACTCTGTGTAAACTTTCTTCGCATCTTTGCTGGAAAGGAGCTTGATACCTGCTGTTCCGAATAAAACACCTGCTGCAAAAAGTCCTGTCTTGTCCCATTTAAAACTTGCCATAGTTAAGTTCCTCCTTGTATTTTAAAAAAGTTTATTTTATCTACTTATCTTCGATTTCTCGTATTATATGTCACCTTTTCTGCAATTTCCAGTACTTTTTGCGTTATTGAGAAATGTTCTCATTAATTTTCCATGTTTTAGACAACTAACAGTGGTTACTTTTGTGCAATTTGTACACTTTTTCACAGTGTTTCCTGTTTTTCCAGCTCAGCCTTCTTCGCTTTTTGGCATAGCACCCAGATAATTTTTGATTCCCTGAAAGGTCTCCTCGCTGATCACATGCTCTACCTTGCAGGCATCTGACTCAGCAGTCGCCTCCGGTACATTGGCACACCTGGAAAAAAGCTGTGTGATCACGCAATGCTTCTCATATACCTTTTCTGCAATTTCGCGGCCTGACTCTGTAAGGATCAGACGGCCTTTCTCGTTTCTTCGGATATGCCCCTCTTTCTCCAGTTCTGTCATGGCTCTTGTCACACTGGGCTTGGTAATTCCCAGATGATTGGCCACATCTACAGGTCTCACATCATCCGGAGCCTTCCGGTTCAGCACCAGAATGGTTTCCAGATAATCCTCCCTGGATTCCTTCATTCCTTCTTTCTTCATACACCACATGATTGCGCCACCTCCGCCTTTCTTTCTGGCCTCGGCTCACAATACTGACGTATCATGATTCATTGTCGGCTTAGCAATTCGACACTGTCATCTCAATACTTTCAATATCCTGATCTCCGATATAGCCCATATTTTTAAGTCCCGCCTTTACTACCTGTTTCCAGACCTCAGAAGGCAACTTACAGACTGTATCATCACTTAACCTTACTGTGCAGCCATTTTCCTGACAGCAGGCTGCGCAGCCGGATATCCGGTACATATTTTTGCGGCTGATCGCACCGATCCGCTCCAGCATATTTACCATGCGGTAAATGGTTGCCGGACCAATGTTCTTATCCTTTTCCTGTACCTTGTAATAAATCTCCTTACAGCAGGAGCATTCTTCTGCCAGAATAATGTCCAGGATCAGCTGGCGCTGTCTGGTAATCCGGCAGCCCTGCTCGCGCAATCGTTCTATGATCATATCTTTTTGCATCTGTGTGCGCTCATATGCTTCATTGTTCTGATATGCTTTTTCTCCTACTGCTTTTTCCATCATTTTATCGCCATCCTTTTTCTGAACTTTTGATTGTTTGTTATTCTGGAATTCTTATATAAGAAGACATCCTTTTTTCCAGATTTCCCCTTATATAAAAATTCCAGCCTGTATCTCATTAAGGGATACAGGCTGAATTATTTTTACAAGACCTTTTGCTTAAGCAATACCTTTTGTATTTACTTTTAAGCTGTTGCTCTCTTTGTATGGTCTGAAGAGCAGGTACAGGAATGCTGCAACCAGAACGAATGCAACAACTGTTCCGATTCCAAATCCGCCGCCTGTAAGCAGTGTACCAATCTGATAGATGCAAAGTGCAACTATATAAGCAAGACCGCACTGATATCCGATTGCAAACCAGAACCATTTTGCGTTGTTCATCTCTCTCTTGATCGCACCCATAGCTGCGAAGCAAGGAGCACACAGAAGGTTGAATACAAGGAATCCGTAAGCTGCAACAGGAGTCATAACTGCTGCAAGATTTCCCCAGATCTCAGCTCCATCCTCTGCAACCTCAGCAAATCCGAAGAGCATACCGAATGTAGCAACAACGTTCTCTTTTGCGATAAGACCAGTTACAGCTGCAACTGCCATCTTCCATCCTTCGCCGGCTTTTGTCCATCCAAGAGGAGCGAAGATCCAAGCGATAGCAGAACCAATCTTAGCAAGAATACTGTTGTTCAGCTCTTCTACCATTCCGAATCCGCCGTTTTCCCAGCCGAATCCCATGAGGAACCAAAGAACGATAGTGGAAAGAAGAATGATGGTACCAGCTTTCTTGATGAAGGACCATGCTCTCTCCCAAACGCTTCTTAATACGTTTCCAACTGTTGGCCAGTGATATGCCGGAAGCTCCATAACGAATGGTGCCGGCTCGCCAGCGAACATTTTTGTTTTCTTAAGGATGATACCGGAGCAGATGATTGCTGCGATACCAACAAAGTAAGCACTTGTGGATACCCATCCACTGTTGTCAAAGAATGCACCAGCGATCATAGCGATGATCGGGAGCTTAGCACCACAAGGAACAAATGTTGTGGTCATGATTGTCATTTTACGGTCACGGTCATTCTCGATTGTACGGGAAGCCATAACTCCAGGAACACCACATCCGGAACCGATCAGCATTGGGATGAAGGATTTTCCGGAAAGACCGAATTTACGGAAGATTCTGTCCATGATGAATGCAACACGAGCCATGTATCCGCAGGACTCAAGGAATGCAAGGAACAGGAACAGAACTAACATCTGCGGTACGAAACCAAGTACAGCACCAACACCGGCAACAATACCGTCAAGGATCAGTCCCTGCAGCCATGCAGCGCAGTGTACAGCTTCCAGAGCGGACTCGATTGCCGGAGGAATGATCTCACCGAACAGTACATCGTTTGTCCAGTCTGTTACGAAACCACCAACTGTACTTACAGATACATAGTAAACAATCCACATTACAACTGCGAAAATCGGAAGAGCTAACCATCTGTTGGTTACGATTCTGTCGATCTTATCAGAAGTTGTAAGTTTCTTTCCTGTAGAAGATTTTGTATAGCACTGTCCGATAATGGAGGAGATGTATACATAACGCTCGTTTGTGATAATACTCTCTGTATCATCATCGAATTTGTCTTCCAGAGCTTTTACTTCGTAAGATACATCTGGAACACTCTTCATCTGCTCTACGATCTTGTCATCTTTCTCGATGAGTTTGATTGCAAAGAAACGTTTCTGAGCGTCTGCAACAGTTCCTGTCAGTTTGTCCTCAACAGATTTGATTGCGTCCTCAACGTCCTGTGCGAACTCGTGAACCGGAACGGTTTTCTTTTTGCTCTGTGCTGCGCTGATTGCTTTCTCAGCAGCTTTCATGATTCCGGTTCCCTTAAGAGCGGAAATCTCAACTACTTCGCAGCCAAGCTTTTTGCTTAATTTATCAATATGTATTTTGTTTCCGGATTTCTGAACCAGGTCCATCATGTTGATAGCCATAACAACCGGAATACCAAGCTCCATGATCTGTGTGGACAGATACAGGTTACGCTCAAGGTTTGTACCATCTACGATGTTGATGATCGCATCTGGCATCTCATTAATGAGGTAATTTCTGGCTACAACCTCCTCCAGAGTATATGGAGAAAGGGAATAGATTCCAGGAAGGTCCATGATTGTTACATCTTTGTGGCCTTTCAGTTTACCTTCTTTTTTCTCTACTGTTACACCAGGCCAGTTACCAACGAACTGGTTAGAGCCGGTCAGTGCATTGAATAATGTGGTCTTGCCGCAGTTAGGGTTACCTGCAAGTGCAATCTTAATCGACATTTTCATGCCTCCTCTTTCTTTCCAGATTTTCTTTCTTCAATTGTCCGGCGGATCATCTGTCTGGATGCTTCTTATCCATTAACCGCCACTGCTGATTGTTTCAATCAGCTTTCATTTGTTAGCGCTATCACCTATTTATTAGGACTCGCTAACCGACCAGGTAAAAAAATGACCGATGCTTATTCTACCTCGATCATTTCTGCAT
>CAVJRB010000364.1:0-9713 GCA_963651655.1 bacterium
AGTTTGAAGATGGACAGGAGCCGAAAGCTGTTATGCAGGAAGTCCTGAAGAACTGCAAGAAAGTAGAAGATGACTGCGAGATCTTCTTATAAGAAATAAAAGAAACGCAGTTCCAGACAACCGCCGGACAGAGTCGTGAGCTGTCCGGCTTTCCCAAAATGAATCCCGCGGTAATGCATCACCGCGATCCTATAAACTGGCAGCTTTGGCCAGAAATAATCCGAAATTTTCAGTAATCAAAGGAGGCCATGCCCAGGCGGCATGAGAAATGGTATGAATAAGAAGCAGAAAAAAGTTCTGATCAGAATCATTATTACGTTTGTACTTCTGATCCTGCTGCGTTTTATTCCAGTAGAAGGCTATGCTCGAATGGCATTGTACATGATTCCCTATCTGGTAATCGGCTATGACATTCTGAAAAAAGCGTTCAAAGGAATCAAAAACAAGCAGGTATTTGATGAAAACTTCCTGATGGCAGTTGCCACCATCGGAGCCATTGCCCTGGGCGATTACCAGGAGGGAACATCCGTTATGCTGTTCTACCAGATTGGCGAGCTTTTCCAGAGCTATGCAGTAGGAAAGAGCAGACGAAACATCAGCGAGCTGATGGATATCCGTCCGGACTACGCGAACGTAGAGCAGGATGGCAAGCTGGAAAAGGTTGACCCGGATGAGGTTGAGGTTGGAACTGTGATCGTAGTTCAGCCTGGCGAGAAAATCCCCATCGATGGATTTATTGAAGAGGGAACCTCTACATTAAATACCAGTGCCCTGACCGGAGAGAGCCTTCCAAGAGAAGCCAAGGTTGGAGACGAGGTGATCAGCGGCTGCATCAACATGACAGGCCTTTTGAAAATCCGCACCACCAAGGAATTCGGCGAGTCCACCGTTTCCAAGATCCTGGATCTTGTGGAGAATTCCAGCTCCAAGAAATCCAAATCCGAGAACTTTATTTCCAAATTTGCAAAATATTACACCCCGGCAGTATGCTACAGTGCCCTTGCCCTTGCAATCATTCCGCCTCTTTGCAGAATGCTGTTTATGGGACTTTCCCCAGAGTGGGGTGACTGGATCTACCGTGCCCTTACTTTCCTGGTAATCAGCTGCCCATGTGCCCTCGTTATCAGTATTCCTCTTAGCTTCTTTGCAGGAATCGGCGGTGCCAGCAATCAGGGTGTCCTGGTAAAAGGCTCCAACTATCTGGAAGCCCTTGCCCAGGCAAAGATCGTGGTATTTGATAAAACCGGAACCATGACAAAAGGTGTATTCGAAGTAAGCGGAATCCATCACAGCCAGATGGAAGATGCCAAGCTTCTGGAATATGCAGCCTATGCAGAGTGCTCTTCCTCCCATCCTATCAGCAAGAGCCTTCAGAAAGCATATGGCAAGCCAATTGATCGAAACCGCGTGACAGACATTGAGGAAATCGGCGGAAACGGCGTAGTTGCCAAGGTTGACGGCGTGCAGGTCGCAGCTGGAAATGCCAAGCTGATGAAGCGTCTTGGCATTGAGTACAAAGAGTGCCACCATGTAGGAACAGTAGTCCACATGGCGGTTGACGGCAAATATGCAGGCCACATTCTGATTTCCGATGTTCTGAAGCCTCATGCAAAGGAAGCTATCGAGAATCTGAAAAAAGCAGGCGTCACCAAGACCGTTATGCTCACAGGAGATGCCCGTAATGTGGCGGAATCTGTGGCAGCAGAGCTTGGAATCGCAGAAGTACACAGTGAGCTTCTTCCGGCAGACAAGGTTGCCAAGGTGGAAGAGCTTCTGGCAAACAAATCCGAGAAAGAGAAGCTGGCTTTCGTTGGTGACGGAATCAACGATGCTCCGGTTCTTTCCAGGGCAGATATTGGTATCGCCATGGGTGCCCTTGGCTCAGACGCTGCAATTGAAGCAGCTGACGTAGTCCTGATGGACGACGATCCGGTGAAGATTGCCAAAGCCATCCGCATTTCCAGAAAGTGCATGCGCATTGTATACGAGAATATTTATTTCGCAATTGGAATCAAGCTGATCTGCCTGGTTCTGGGTGCACTTGGCATTGCCAACATGTGGGTTGCCATTTTCGCAGATGTAGGAGTTATGGTTCTCGCAGTACTCAACGCGATCCGCACATTGTTTGTGAAGAATCTTTAATTGCGGGATGAAAACGGACATGTTACCAACTGGCAACATCACCATATAGGAAAGTCAGCTGCTTGGCGCTTATGGGCGCTCCCACAGATGACAGATTTATTTTAGGAACAAAAGAAGGGGGCAGAGAAATTTGCCCCCTGAATTCGTATAGCGAAAGCGGGATAAGGGATACAATGGATTTAAGCGTCATATTGACCTGTCTCGAAATTCAGATATTAAAAAATGAGGTGCCTGATTATGAAAAAAGATACAGAGAAAGAGGTTGAAACCTGCGATTGCTGCGAGGTTCACGAAAACCTTCTTCAGATTGTAAACGAAACCCTCCCGGAGGAAAACGAACTCTACGACCTTGCCGAACTGTTCAAGGTATTCGGAGACTCCACCAGAATCCGCATCCTGTTTGTGCTTTTTGAAGCAGAGGTATGCGTGTGCGACCTGGCGAAAGCCCTGAACATGACCCAGTCCGCCATTTCCCACCAGCTTCGCATCCTGAAGCAGAACAAGCTGGTAAAAAGCCGCAGAGAGGGTAAATCCATTTTCTATTCCCTTGCAGATGAGCATGTGCGCACCATTATCGACCAGGGAAGAGAGCATATTGAAGAAGACTGGAGCTTTTTTTGAACTGGGTCTGATGAGATAAGAGGCTGATGAAAAACTTCTCTACGTAACATTTGTAAATAAAAAGACGGTATCTATAGCCGCAGCAGAGTGTATCTGCTTTTGGCCTATAGATACCGCTTTTTTGTTATGGTTCATACATTCTGCCTTAAGAAAGCTTTTTTCAAGCATACTTTACGGCAGCTGCCATTTCGTATGTCCTTACACAAACTGATAAATACAGAACGCTGCATAAATCACCAGCAGCACAATTCCCTGTGCCCTGGAAAGCTTCTCCCTCTTAATCGCCGGGAAAGTCAGGAATGCCATAACAAACAGCATCACCGGAATATCCACAACCAGGGAAGAATTCAGCCCTGCAATGGTCTTGCTTACCGGAATGTCAAATGGTGACAGGGTAGCGGAAACACCAGTTACCAGCACCAGATTGAACAGGTTCGCCCCGATGACATTTCCAAGAGAAAGCGCGCCGTGTCCTTTTGTAAGGGAAGTAATGGCGGTAACAAGCTCCGGAAGGGAAGTACCAAGTGCCACGAAAGTCAGCGCAATAACAGATTCCGGCACCCCAAGCTCACGGGCGATAATGGTACCGTTGTCAACCAGCAGGTTTGCGCCAACTGCGATAAGTGCCGCGCCGATCACCAGAAGAACAATTTCTTTTAACAGAGAAGAATTTCCCTCATCAGAAGCTTCCGTTTCCTCAGAAACAGCCGCTTCGCCAGGATGGTTCTTAATCTGGTAAACAGAAATTCCAATGTAAGCGCCGAACATAACCAGAAGCACAAGTCCGGTGAACCGGGAAAAATGTCCGCTGATGTAAGCGGTAGCAGAATAGAAGATGGCTGCAAGGAAGAAGAAAATAACCGGCAGCTTCAGTGTCTTCTTATCTGTAGTGGATGGACGGATAGCAATGGTAAGTGCTGCAATGAGACAAACATTGCAGATAATGGAGCCGATTGCATTTCCGTAAGCAATTTCCCCGTGTCCGCTGACTGCGGAGGTTGCAGAAACCATAACCTCCGGAAGGGTGGTCCCAATGGAAACTACAGTGGCGCCGATGAGAAGCTCCGGCACATGAAAGCGGTGGGCAATCCCGGTAGCTCCGTCAACAAACCAGTCGCCGCCCTTAATCAGGAAAATCAATCCCACAATGAAAAGAATAACAGGTAAAATCATAAAACTCCTCCTTTTGATGCAGAAAATAAATTTTCCGCGTAATTAAAACACATTGCTGATAAAAATCTCCAGACCGATCGCAATCAGGATCACGCCGCCTAAGATATCTGCCTTGTTGGAAAGCTTTGTTCCGAAGCGTTTTCCAAGGGAAAGGCCTGACATGCAGATAAAGAAGGTGACGGTTGCAATGATCAGGGAACAGACAAGAGCCATCAGCCAGTCATACTCTGCAATTGTGAAGCCTACAGACAGTGCGTCAATAGAAGTGGCAACACCCTGGATAAAAAGTGCCTTCGCCCCAACGCCAGGAACCTCGTCGTCTTCCCCGGTTCCGCGAATACCATTGATCAGCATGGAACCTCCGATATAGCCAAGCAGGATTAAGGCAATCCACGGGATAAATTTTTCAAAAGCCTTGAAATACTCCACAATGGTGTGGACGCACAGCCATCCGGTCATAGGCATGATGGCCTGGAAGGCACCGAAAGTGCCGGCAATGCTGCACATTTTTTTCATGCGCATCTTTGGCTCATGCAGGCCGTTTGCAAGGGAGACGGAAAACGCATCCATCGCAAGCCCGACGCCCAGAAGGGCACTGTTGAGAAAAAACACAAAACTGTAACTCATTTCTACTTTCCTCCATAGATTTATTGGAATACCGTCATGAACTTCTCCATGGCGGTGCCGCTTCCCGGATCGTAACTGTTCAGTACCTTCACAGTTACCCGGATCTTCAAAACTGCACGAAAAAAGACCCGATATATAACGGCGAGCTATATATCGGGTCATCTGCATTCTTATAAAAAAGGATAGACTCCATGTATAGCTGTCAGTTATACATGAGTCTCGCAATTTAATGCAAGCCAGATCGAAATGTCACCTCTTCCTCCTGTCGGCAGTTTTCTGAAAAGCCCTGCAGACGGCAACATCCAAACAATCGGTATGTTGACTTGCCACGCACCTAATGTGCGCTTGCTACTCCCTCACGGGGAAACCTTGTTTCGTAACTTTAGCAGATAATGAGGCGTTTGTCAATAATTTTTCTCAACAATATTGACATTATCGCAACATTAGCATACACTAACTTTTATAAGACTAATGATAAAATTTATCATTAAGAAACAAATTTGGGAAAAGAGGACCTTACATATGACATTAAAAGACCTTCCCATCGGGAAAACCGCCACAGTGACCGTAGTAGGCGGCGAGGGCGCGCTGCGCCAGCATTTTCTGGACATGGGCATTATCCCCATGGCAGATGTGACCATGGTAAAATACGCCCCTATGGGGGATCCGGTAGAAGTGCGGATCCACAGCTACGAGCTGACCCTGCGCCTTGCAGATGCGGCAAAAATTGAAATCGACAACATCCGGGATGTAAAAGAGCACAAACGGGACGGCCGCGCCAAAGCCATTCCTCACCCGGGCCTTGGCGAGGGCGGCAAATACCACGAAAAAGCAGACGAACACCCCATTCCAGAGGGAGAGCTTCTCACATTCGCCCTTGCCGGCAACCAGAACTGCGGCAAGACCACCCTGTTCAATCAGCTCACAGGCTCCAACCAGCATGTGGGAAATTTTCCCGGCGTTACCGTAGACCGTAAGGACGGCTCCATCCGGGGCAAAAAGAACACCCTGGTCACAGATCTTCCCGGCATTTATTCTATGTCACCTTATTCCAGCGAGGAAATTGTCACCCGGAATTTCATTCTGGAGCAGCACCCAAAGGGAATTATCAACATTGTGGATGCCACCAACATTGAGCGGAATCTGTACCTGACCATGCAGCTGATGGAGCTGGATGTGCCTATGGTTCTGGCACTCAATATGATGGACGAGGTGCGACAGAACGGCGGCTCTGTCCTGGTGAACCAGATGGAGGAAATGCTGGGAATCCCGGTAGTGCCCATTTCCGCAGCCAAAAACGAGGGAATCGACGAGCTGGTAGCCCACGCCATCCATGTGGCCAAATACCAGGAACGCCCCAAACGACTGGATTTCTGCGATGCCAATGAGGACGGCGGCGCAGTCCACCGATGTCTTCATGGAATTATGCACCTGATCGAGGATCACGCCCAGAAAGCAGACATTCCCGTTCGCTTTGCCGCCAGCAAGCTTGCTGAGGGAGATCCCCTGATCCTGGAAAAGCTGAACCTGGACCAGAATGAGAAGGAAACTCTGGAACACATTGTAAAGCAGATGGAGACTGAGCGCGGGCTGGACCGCTCTGCGGCTATGGCACACATGCGTTTTGACTTTATTGAGAAGGTTTGCGATGAGACCGTGATCAAGCCTCACGAGAGCAAGGAGCACCTGCGAAGCCAGAAAATGGACAGGATCCTCACAGGTAAATACACCGCCATTCCCTGTTTTACAGGGATTATGGGGCTGGTGTTCTGGCTCACCTTCGGGGTGATCGGACAGGGGCTTTCCGATCTTCTGGATATGGGAATCACCTGGCTTTCCCAGGTTGTGGATCAGGCAATGACGGCCTGGAATGTAAACAGCGTGCTCCATTCCCTTGTAATCGACGGTATTTTCAACGGCGTGGGAAGCGTACTCAGCTTTCTGCCTATCATTGTTACCCTGTTTTTCTTCCTATCCTTATTGGAAGACAGCGGCTACATGGCAAGGGTTGCCTTTGTGATGGACAAGCTCCTGCGAAAAATCGGCCTTTCCGGACGAAGCATCGTGCCTATGCTGGTCGGCTTCGGCTGCACGGTGCCGGGCGTTATGGCAAGCAGGACCCTGCCTTCTGAGCGCGACCGTAAGATGACCATTCTTCTGACCCCGTTTATGAGCTGCTCCGCCAAGCTTCCCATTTATGCCTTTTTCACAGCAGCCTTTTTCCCGAAATACGGGGCGCTGGTGATGATCGCACTGTATTTTGGCGGAATTCTGATGGGAATTCTCATGGCATTGATTTTTGGAAAAACACTGTTTAAGGGCGAGGCAGTGCCTTTTGTTATGGAGCTCCCCAACTACCGCCTGCCTGGAGCAAAAAACGTAGGACAGCTTCTCTGGGAAAAAGCCAAGGACTTCCTGCAGAGAGCTTTTACGGTTATTTTTATAGCAACCATCGTGATCTGGTTCTTACAGACCTTTGATCTGCATCTAAATATTGTGACGGATTCCAAAGATAGCATTCTGGCAGTGGTGGCTGGACTTGTAGCGCCTGTATTTGGGCCTCTTGGCTTTGGAGACTGGAGATTTTCCACCGCACTTGTAACCGGATTTATGGCAAAGGAGAGCGTGGTTTCTACCTTATCCATCCTGTTTGGAAGTACAGCAGCCCTTACGGAAGTGCTGAATCCGCTGGCAGCAGTAAGTCTTCTCACATTCTGCCTGTTATATACCCCGTGTGTGGCAGCCATTGCCTCCGTGAAGCGGGAACTGGGCGGAAAATGGGCAGCAGAGGTGGTGGTGATGCAGTGCGTGATCGCCTGGATTGCGGCATTTTTAGTAAAAATCGTTGGCGTTTTCCTCGGTTTTTGAGAAAAATGACTATTTTTCATTTTTGTCAAAAAAAATATTGACTATTGGTCATTTGGGGTTATACTATACTACGAAAGAAATGAATTAAGGAGATGACATCAATGGTCAAAGTAGGAAAATGGATAGCCAAGCATAAGGTCCTGGTCCTTCTCATTGGACTTTTGCTGGTAATCCCGTCTGTGATCGGAATCGCAGAGACGAGAGTTAATTATGATCTGTTAAGTTACCTGCCGGATACCCTTGAGACTGTTAAAGGTCAGGATATTCTGGTTGATGAGTTTGGAATGGGCGCCTTTTCCATGGTAATCGTGGAGAATATGGAGATGAAGGATGTCCAGAAGCTGGAAGATGAGTTCAGCCAGGTGGAGCATGTTAAGGATGTTCTCTGGTATGATGATGTGGCAGACATCACCCTTCCTGTGGAGATGATCCCGGAGAAGTACAGAAAGGTATTTATCAACGGTGACGCCACCATGATGCTGGTACTGTTTGACAATACCACATCTTCGGATGACTCCATGGAGGCCATCACAGAGCTTCGTAAGATTGCCAATGAGCAGTGTTTCTTAAGCGGTATGACAGGCGTTGTTACCGATATCAAGAACATCGCCATGCAGGAGCTGCCAATCTACGTTGTAATTGCAGCAGTACTCAGTCTGATCGTTCTGGAGCTGACAGGCGGATCCTTTGTGGTTCCATTTCTGTTTCTGCTCAGTATCGGACTGGCAATCCTTTATAACCTGGGAAGCAACATTATTTTTGGTGAGACTTCCTATATTACACAGGCCCTTACCGCAGTCCTTCAGCTTGGTGTAACAATGGACTATTCCATTTTCCTTCTGAACAGCTACGAAGAGAATAAGAAGCGTTTCCCTGGTGAGAAAGACCGTGCCATGGGTCATGCCATTGCGAACACCTTCAAGTCTGTAGCAGGAAGCTCTGTTACAACAGTAGCTGGTTTCGTTGCACTTTGTGTTATGACCTTTGCCCTTGGACGTGACCTTGGTATTGTAATGGCCAAAGGTGTTATCATTGGTGTTGTCTGCTGTGTAACCGTTCTCCCGGCACTGGTTCTGTTCTTTGACAAACCGATTGAGAAGACACAGCATAAGCTTTTGTTTTCCAGAATGGATAAGCCTTCTGCTTTTATTACCAAGCATTATAAGGTATGGATCGTGATCTTCCTGGTACTTCTGTTCCCGGCTATTTACGGAAACAACCACACACAGATTTATTACAACATTGCTGAATCCCTTCCATCTACACTGGACTGCAACGTTGCAAATGCTGAGCTGGACAAAACATTTGCAGTAGGAAATATCCACATGGTTATGCTGGATAAGGGAATGGATTCCAAAGAGAAACAGCAGATGTTAAACGAGATCGATGAGGTTGACGGTGTAAAATGGAGCCTTGGTATGAATTCTCTGATTGGTCCAACTGTTCCAGATTCCATGATCCCGGATGACCTGAAGAAGATTTTCGAAGGTGATCAGTACGAGCTTGCATTTGTGTGCTCCGAGTATGCATCTGCAACAGATGAGGTAAATGCCCAGCTTGCACAGATCAATGAGATCGTGAAGAAATATGACAGCACCGCAATGGTAATCGGTGAGGCTCCTCTTATGAAGGACCTTCAGGATACCACAGATGCCGACCTGGTTCGTGTAAATGTTATTTCCATCGGCGCGATTTTCCTGATTATTATGATCCTCTTCAAATCAATTTCCCTGCCGATCATTCTGGTTGCGGTTATTGAGTTTGCAATTTTTGTAAATATGGCGATCCCGTTCTATCAGGGAATCAGCCTTCCGTTCGTTGCAAGTATCGTTATCGGTGCCATCCAGCTGGGTGCAACCGTTGACTATGCGATCCTGATGACCACCCGTTATCAGAGAGAGAGACAGTACGGCAAGGATAAGAAGGAGGCAATCAGCATTGCCCATAAGACCAGCATGCCGTCCATCATCAGCAGCGGTCTCAGCTTCTTCGCAGCAACCTTCGGTGTTTCCTGCTACTCACAGGTTGAGATGATCGGTTCTATCTGTACCTTGCTTGCACGTGGTGCGATCATCAGTATGGTAGTCGTACTGTTCATCCTGCCGGCAATGTTTATGATCTTCGACAAGCTGATCTGTGTAACCTCCATCGGCTTCCTTGGAGATAAGAAAGCAGCGAAAGCGAAATAAAACATACATAGGAAAAATAAGTCCTGCTTCTAAGATGAGGCGGGACTTTTTTCTGCGAAAAATTCAATTTGGGGCGGCTTTTGCGCGAGACAG
>CAVJRB010000364.1:9723-11230 GCA_963651655.1 bacterium
ATATAGGGAGAGAAAACGGTATAATTGAATTGCTGTTCAATTAATTGTTGAATTGCTGTTCAATTAAGTGGCGGTAAAATGCCTTCTGGAAGGAAGCACCGCGATACAGGCAGCAGATAAGGAGTGAAGTGATAAATGACACTGGAAGAGATACTGACCCAGGTGCAGCAGGGAACACTTTCCCCAGACGCAGCAGGGACGATGATCCGACAGGATGGATATAAAGAAATGGATTACGCTAAGCTGGATACAGGCAGGAAAGCCCGTACTGGTTTTGCGGAGGTAATTTATTGCAGCAATAAGGCAGATGAGCATCTGCTGAAAATTTTTGAAAGATTGTACCAGGAAGAGGGCGAGGTGCTGGGAACCAGAGCTTCTCAGTCGCAGTATGAGCTTGTACGGGAAAAATTCCCCCAGGTTCAGTACGATCCCCTTTCCCGGATTCTGAAAATAGAGAAGCCGGATAAGGTTCACGAGGGCAAAATCGCTGTGTGCACAGCTGGCACCGCAGATATTCCCGTTGCGGAGGAAGCTGCCCAGACCGCGGAATATTTCGGCACTCATGTGGAGCGGATTTATGATGTGGGAGTCAGTGGAATGCACCGTCTGTTTTCCAGACTTGAGGTGATCCAGGATGCCAACTGCGTGGTAGCAGTGGCAGGCATGGAGGGCGCCCTGGCAAGCGTCATGGGCGGACTGGTAAGCCGTCCGGTGATCGCAGTGCCTACCTCTGTGGGATACGGAGCCAATTTCCATGGCTTATCCGCTCTTCTCACCATGATCAATTCCTGCGCAAATGGAATTGCAACCGTCAACATCGACAATGGATACGGTGCCGGCTATCTGGCCACACAGATCAACCGCCTGGCATTTGGAAAATAAGACAATAATTCAGAAGACTGCATACACGGCAGGGCCGGGCGCAGTCTGTCTGGAAAGTAAGGAGACAAAATGGGAAAAACATTATATCTGGAATGTTATTCCGGAATCAGCGGAGATATGACAGTGGCAGCTCTCCTGGACCTTGGCGCTGACCAGGAAGTACTGGGAAAGGTGCTTGCAAGCCTGCCCGTTCAGGGCTTTGAGACCAAGATCAGCCGTGTGAAAAAATCCGGAATCGACGCATGCGACTTCGATGTAGTCCTGGACGCCGAGATCGACGGACACGATCATGATATGGAGTATCTTCACGGACATGAGCACGCAGCAGAGGCTGCGCAGCAGGGGAAAATGGAAGTGCATGAGCATAGTCAGGAAGAAGAACATGGTCATGCGCATAGCCATGAAGAAGAGCATAATGATGAGCATGAGCACAGTCATAAAGAGGAGCATAGCCATGAGCACGTTCACACTCACGAAGAAGAGCATGTCCGTGAGCATTCTCATGGTCACGAAGAAGAGCATGTCCATGAGCATTCTCATGGTCACGAAGAAGAGCATAACCACGAGCACTCTCATGGTCACGAAGAAGAGCATAACCACGAGCACTCTCATGGTCACGAAGAAG
>CAVJRB010000365.1:0-4876 GCA_963651655.1 bacterium
CTGCAATATGCACGATCAGAGGATTGTCAGAAGGACGTCCCTTGGCCGCATAAATCTTTTTGGAGGCCATGGGATCCAGGGCATTTCCTCCAAGTCCGTAAACTGTCTCTGTTGGGAAGGCCACCAGGCCTCCCCTTTTTAATATTTCTCCGCCTCTGGCAATGGCTTCTTTATCAATGGCCTCTGCCGTCATGGCTACAATTTCTGCTTTCATTTTCATCCAGCTTTCTTTTCGCTACAGCAGGCTGCAGCTTGTATTTTTCAATATTGGCAGCTGCATGATGCCAGAGTGTACTCCCCCAAAGGCTCTGCACAGCTGCCAGTACTCATTACTATAACACCAGTTCTTTACCGGTGTCAATCTACCTTCACAATGTAGGTTCCCGAATCCTCATCCATAAATACAATGTCGCCTAGGCTCTGAAGCAGTGCATTATTCAGGGCGTCCTCATATTTCTCCCGTTCCTTGGAGCCTACAAAAATATAAGAAACATCATATTGCTTCAGAAGGGCTCTCACCTGTTCTTCGCTCTCTGAAGTATAAATATTCCGAATATCTGTGCTCTTCACATTCAGGTCTTCCGTATCATTTCTCCACAGCCACTCATGAACATACCAGCCAAGAATGGTGGGAAGACCTGTGGATGCAGACACACGTTCAAATCCAGTGTAGCTGTCCCCATTTGCCTCAAGCACCACCGGGGCGCCCTCAATATTTTCCTTCAGCCACGTAATCGCGGATACATCCTCTGGAAAATCCGTCTCCAAATAGCCAAGGGCATAAAGTCCCTTATAGCCAGATGGATCCAGCACATTTCCAAACCAGGAGTCCACGCTCTTTCCGAAATATCCCACTGTCCATACCAGGAAAAACAGGCAGATTCCTGCGATGACCTTAAATATTTTCTGCTTTGTAACTACAAGAAGGCGGTAAATTCCGTACCCCATAGTCAGCCCGAAAAGAATATACGCCTGATAAGTCAGCTTAAACATGGTGTTGGCTCTGGCGTTTCCGTTCTCATAAATATCACGCACATATACCAGCTCCGGGAGCATCACCAGTCCCATGGCGCAAAGTCCCATGATAATGGCAAACAGGTCTGCTGTGCGCATGGCTTTCATAAGACGGTACAGGCTTTTGTGTTCCATTTTGCGCAGCTTTTCCCAGAGCATTGACACAACAAAGGTGATGGTCAGCACTGCCGGAAGTCCCCACAGCACCATCAGCTGATAGAAATAGGAATGATATTTGGCAATTCCCACACCGTCGATCATGGTATCAAACTGCAGGGTAAAAGGCAGGATTACCAGATAACCGATGAGATAAATCTCCGCCATCTGCGCAAGGGTCACTGCCAGAATCTTCTTAATCTTGCCCTGGAACCGAATAATATTGGCAAAAAGCACAGTTCCAAGGGTCACCACATAATAGATCACAAAATCCCAGAAGTTTGTCCACTGGAACATTCCAAGAAGCACACTGATCACCAGAAGATGAGGCATCAGAAGCTGCTGCTTCCAGAAGCTTCCATCCTTCATGGAAACTTCCGGGGATACGGTTTTCTTGCGCACGCCCCTTAACCACACATAGAGAAGGGCAATTACAAGAAGTACAAACATAATGTTCACCACATGGGCGTGAAGATCCCCCAGAACAAAGGAGTAACAGGGAAATTCGTGAATGGTCCGGTCTTCCTCCCTGTATGGATTGTATCCAATGTAGCGAGTCGCATCCGGGAACCAGTAGCTGCTCACTTCCTGTCCAGTCAGCTTCTGGATCCAGGGAATAATCTGTGCATAGATCACGTAATGCATGTTTCCCGCAATGGAAACAGCCGTGCCTGCGGTAAATCCGGCAATAAACGGAAGTCGCTTCTTGATCTTCTCCCCCTTTGGCTGTCCCTTCATGCGATCCACCGTCATCTGGTAAACCAGGGAAAAAGGCATGGCAAAAGCAAGTCCTGCTACAAAGGTTCGCATCAGATTATAAGTAAGCTCCACCTTCGTATGAGAAAGCTTGGTAAGAAAAACGGCAAAGTACTGGCCGCCATAATAATAATTAATGTGTCCTTCTGAATACCACAGATCTCTTGCCGGAAGAACTGTGCTTCTCATCATGGCTTCCATAAATCCATAATCCATAAACTTCTCTGTGCCATATGCGGCAGGATGGAATCCAGCCACATAAGTCCACAAAAGAAATGCAAGGAAAAAGATCAGTTCCTCCCAGTATATAAGAGAAATCTTCTCTACTGGAAAACACTCAATCTTCTCTTTTGATTCCTTTTTCAAAAGTAAAAAACAAAGAACTGCGCATATCACAGTCACAGCCGCACAGGTGATCCCGGTAAAAGACACCAGCTTAATGGAAACCAGGAACCAGGTAATAAATCCCGCAGCTGCCACAGCCAGAACCTTGGAGAAAATCCATCCCTTGTCCTCAAAGCGCCAGAACAGCCTGCCAGTCACAGGCATAGCTGCAAAGCCCATCACAGCAGCCAGAAGCCACCAGGTCCAGAAGGTCCACACATCTCCTTTCAGAAGAAAGGCCGATGTCCCAAGGGCCGCTGCTGCCAGCAGGATTTTGACGATCAGTTGTATCTTTCTTTTTTTCTCATTGCTCTGTTCCATAAATTCTGATTCTCCCATCATCTGACTGATAAACCAGAGGATAAGTCTCTGCGATCACATCTTCCCTGCAGTCCTTCTCCTCATATTTCATTCCGTCCTCGTAAAGTATATATGTAATCTGTTCTGCTTCTGCCGTATCCTTCAGTACCTGCGGGTCTGCAGTGGTGTACATCAAAGCTCCCTTTTCTGCACGGTAATAGGTATCGTACCCTGCTGACCATGCATAATAAGGCCAGCCCATATACAGCATGACACCGGCCATGGTCACCTCATTCATGCTGTATTCCGGCGTAAGAAGCAGATCATCCTTCCCAAGATTCTCATCCAGCCACGCAGTCAGGCTGCTCTGAAGCTTCACGCCTACGCGGTGGGAGGAATCGTTGTCCTTTAATATTACCACAAAATCATAAATTCCTGTAACCGTAAGGCTAAGGGCAAGAATCACCCCAAGCACCCTGAAGGGCCACTTTTTCCGGAACATCCGGCATACCGCTCCCGCCCAGAAAACCGTGAGAAAGGCATAGGAAATCATAATATATTTGTGATTTACATTCACATCCGGCGTCAGGGAAACGAAAAATGCAAAAGCAGCCGGAAAAAGAAAGCTTACCGCTGCTGCCCTTTCCGTCCTTTTCATAAAAAACAGCAGTACCAAAACCCCCAGGAAAACAATGCCGCTGATTTCAAACAAATAGGCAGCCACACCCAAAGCGGATTTATCCTCCGCCAGAAATCCCAGATACAAAGACGGAGAAACCACGCTTCCCCACACAAACATTTTAGACTGGATTTCTGAAAATATTACGGTCACCAAAGCCAGGATCACATAATCCAGCTTTCCGTCAGAAAAAGCGGCAAATCCCATCAGGATCAGAAGTCCGGCAATCACTGCCGCTCCGTTCCAGAACGCACACAGCCCCAGAAGCATTCCCATCAGAAGCGCCGTCTCCGGCTTCCGGCATTTCCAGGCTTCTTTAGAAAAGATACGGTTCTTCAGCCAGAAAAGCTCCTTCTCCTCATGTGCGCATCCAGCCTCCAGCCATTCCAGGAAAACCCACAGCGCCAGCGCCACGATCAGAAGCCCGAATGCCAGATGCCTCTGGTTCAGATACACATTAAAATTCCACAGCCCCCAGTTTTCATTGGTTGTATAGCCAATGAAACTGGAATTAGATGAAAGGGTCTCAAAAAGGTCGCCAGCCTGTATATGCTCATAAGCAAACTGGAAAAAGGCAGTTCCGCTTCTGAAAACCATGAAGCATACAGCCAGAACCCCAGCGCTCATTTTGCCCCAAAACCTTTTGGCCAGGGAATACAGCATCATGAAAAAGCACCACAGTGACAGAATACTCACACTGTTGTATGCAAGGTCAATGGGCATTCCCAGATACTCCAGGTTTCCGGACAGGAACTGAAACATAAAGTGATATTTCACATCCTGTCCGCCAAAATGGGGATACTGGGTAGGAAAATTATTTCCCAGGGAAAAGGACCTCATCATGGCAGTGTGGGGTGCATAATCCCCAAACACAGAAAAGCCGGAATACAGGACGCCGTCACTTATGTGAAATACATAAAATATGATCCAGGTAATTGCCCCAAGAAGCAACACAAAAAATAAAATTTCCTTCCACGGCGGCAGCATAGCCTGCAGCTTCTTTTTACAGTCTTTAAAAGCTTCCCGCCTTCTGTAACCAAGGTAAGCCAGAAAGGCGGCCGCAGCTGTCATGACAATCAGGTTCGCTCCAAACAGCGGCGTATCAGAGCCGCCATACACACTAAGCAGCCATGCCACTATGTAAACAGCCCAGGTAAGAAGCAGCACGCCGCATCCATAGGCAGCTGAGAACAGCACCCAGAAATGCGTGACTCCTTTTTCTTTTATTTTTTGACACGACAGAAGATTTCCGGCGATCTCACGTCCAAGAAGCAGTGCCAGAATCAGATAAACACATCCTAACATGGTATTTCCTCACTTATTTTTTTCCAGTATAGCAGAATCCATGGATTCTGAAAAGTGTATTATTCATGCCCGGGAGGTTAGAGCGTTTCTTCTATGTATTCTTTCACTCCGTCTGCAATCGCCTGGGCCACCTTCTCCTGATATTCCTCTGAGGAAAGGCTGGCAGCCTCCTCCGGATTGGTAAGAAAACCGCACTCTACAATATTCAGGACTCCCGGACTTCTCTTTAAAAGATAATAAGTGGTATTTCCCTTGATTTCCCGCGGGCGCTCCACCCCAAGG
>CAVJRB010000366.1:0-2305 GCA_963651655.1 bacterium
CACCGGAACTGCTGAAAAAATATGTGGAAATGGTTCCGCCGGTAGAGGAACAGAAATAACAGCCGAAGAGGAGAAACCATCTGAATGAAAGCAAATAAGATCGCAATACTTGGTCTGGCAGCACTGCTTGGAAGTGCGATATATGGAAATGGCAGTGTGATAAAAGCAGAAAACAATCAGCTGGAAGAAGGCCTGGATGCCATTGAGGATGCAATCGGTCAGGGTAAGGATTCTGATGAAAAAAATAATTCCGAAGATTCATCAAAAGGAGAGACAGATATGCAGGAAGGAACTTCTGACAATACAATCGGAACTCCGGATGATTTTCCGGCAGCTTATGATTTTGGAAGCGGAAAGATCAGCGATTTTTCCAGAGACTATATGTTGAAAAAGATGCCGGAACCAGAACAGAATGATACGGTTTTGAATACAGATGCAGATCCGGACAACATCCAGGTTCTCTATTTATGGGAAGAGGGAAATGTTCCTGCAAAAACAACGTTTACAGAAGACATGACCGGCTATTTTGATGACTGGGATTTCCGTCCTTACGTGACAGCAATCCCTGTTGCGAAAGGGGTAACCCCAAAAGGAGCCGTCGTACTGATGGCAGGAGGTGCTTATCAGTTCCGCGGAAATTATACAGATTCCCTGCCCACTGCAGCGGCTCTCCGTGAATATGGCTTCCAGACATTTATTGTGGATTATCGTCTTTCTCCCTATACGCAGGAAGAGGGAGCACTTGATGTAGCCAGAGCCGTCCGGTTTATCCGAAAAAATGCAGATGTATATGGAATTGATCCGGATGACATTGCAGTCATGGGATTTTCTGCAGGAGGAATTCAGGCAGGGGAGTTTCTTATGCATTACGATGAGGATGTAAATGGAACCGTATTGGATTCTTCCTATGTGCCGGATGAATTAGATCAGATTCCGGCTCATGCTTCTGCAGATGGTATGATCTATTCTTTCTATGGAAGATTAAGTGTGGGAAATATGGATCCGGATTGGCTCTCAGAAGGAAATCTTCCTCCAACATTTTATGTATACGGTACAGAAGACCCATTTTATGATCAGTTTGAAGAACAGTATGATGTGCTGAAAAATATGGGCATCCAGACCAGCCGAATTGTCCTGAACGGATGGCCTCATGGCTTCGGTTCAGACGGAGGATGGGTGAAGCAGTATGCAGACTGGCTGGAAGAGATTTTTGAACAGAAGTAACAGGAAATAGTATAGAAATAAAGGAGAGACAAACATGAAAGCAAAAAAATTAATTTCAGTTATTCTTACAGGTGCCGTAGCAGTGAGTATGCTTGCAGGATGCGGCAGCAGTTCCAAAAATCAGACAAATAACACAGCAAGTTCTTCTCAGAGCGAATCTGGCAGTTCTTCTGCAAATGAAGCAGTAGACCCAACAGAAACTCCGGAAAACACAGCAACGCCAGAACGCACCGAAACACCAACACCGGCAGAAACAGATGATTCCTCAGAAACAGCTGCTGCAGATGATACCGAATCTTCCGGAAAAACTTTGGTTGTATATTATTCCGCAACAGGAACTACTGCAGGAGTCGCACAGACAATCGCAGACGCAACAGGCGGTGATTTATTTGAAATCCAGCCAGTGGAACCTTATACAGACGATGATCTGAACTGGACAAATGATGACAGCCGTGTATCAAGAGAACATGATGATGAAAGCTTAAGAGAGGTAGACCTGGTATCCACATCTGTAGAGAACTGGGATTCTTATGATACTGTATTTATCGGTTATCCGATCTGGTGGGGAATCGCCGCATGGCCGGTAGATGGTTTTGTAAAAGCCAACGACTTCACTGGAAAAACAGTCATTCCGTTCTGTACTGCAGCTTCTTCCGGTATCGGTGACAGTGGAAATCTCCTGGAAGAGATGGCTGGAACCGGCAACTGGCTGGAAGGCAAACGCCTGAACAGAGGCATCACCACAGATGAGGTGAAAGACTGGATGAATGATCTTGGAATTTAAGAAAAGGAGCAAATGAAAATGAAGAAAAATTTAGGAGCAGCACCAATGATGTTTCCGCAGCCGGTGCTTATTATTGCAACATATGATGAGAATGGAAAAGCCAATGCGATGAATGCAGCATGGGGCGGGATTGTTGGCATGGATAAGATTATCATAGATCTGGCCAGCCATAAGACCACAGACAATATTATGAACCGCAAGGCATTTACCGTAAGTATAGGTGACAAAGAGCATATGCTTGCCTGCGATTACGTAGGAATTGTGTCTGGAAATAAAGAGCCGGATAAGATGGAAAAA
>CAVJRB010000366.1:2315-2989 GCA_963651655.1 bacterium
ATTTACAACAACGAAAAGTGAGTTTGTAGATGCGCCTGTTATCAATGAGCTTCCAGTTGCACTTGAATGCGAACTGATCAAGGTGCTGGAAGGCAGTATGTATCTTGCGAAGATTGTAAATGTTGCGGCTGATGAAAATATTCTTTCTGACGAAGGAAAAATCACATTGAGCAAATTTTTCCCAATTACATACGATCCTTCAGAGCACGGCTACTATGCTCTTGGCGAGCGTGTCGGTAATGCATTTAAAGATGGAGCAAAGTTAAAATAAAAAGACACTCCGATAAAAGTACAGGAGAGGAGACAAAAGCGATGGAAAGACCTTATGTAATCTGCCATATGCTGAGTGCTCTGGATGGAAAAATCGCAGGAGCTTTTATGGGTACAGAAGCTGCCCGGATCACAGGCGGAGAATATGCCCGCATTCGAGACGAATACCATGCTAATGCATGGCTGTATGGCACCGTAACCACAAAAGAATTTACAGGTGGAGCGGTTCCTGTCCTGGATGAAACAGAAGAAGTCCCGGAAGGAGATTTCATTGCAGACACCAGTGCAGAACTCTATTACATTTCTGTAGATACCAAAGGGGAGATTGGTTGGGAATCCGGAACCTTTCATAAAGCCGGAAGACCGGACTCTCATGTGATCGAAGTATTAACTGCCAGGACATC
>CAVJRB010000367.1:0-10361 GCA_963651655.1 bacterium
CATAAAATAAAGAATGTGGACTTGAGATTTCAAAAAAAGAACTGTAAAATTTTTTATATCATATAACTTGCGAGAGTTGTGCGTAATAGAAGAATTGCACAAAATAAAGGAGAATAACAATGCTGACAGATACAACCAAATCCCCTTACGCAAAGGTTCATGCGCTGGATGGGATGAAAGTAAAATGGACGGGTGGTCTTTGGAAAGAGCGTTTTGACACTTGCGCGAACAGTACGGTACCGCAGCTGAAGCACATGTTTGACAGTAAGGATATCAGCCACGTAGTAGAGAACTTCAAGATCTGTGCAGGAGATGCACAGGGTGATTTCGACGGAACTGTTTTTGGAGACGGAGATTTCTACAAGTGGATGGAGTCCGCTATTTATACTGCTTATCAGACTGACAACCAGCAGCTGAAGGACGAGATCGAGGATTACATTGCTCTTATCGGCAGAGCACAGCAGCCAGACGGCTATCTTTCTACCAAGCAGATTATCGGGGAAAGAAGCGGAAACGGTGTTTCCAGAATGGGCGATATCAATGACTTCGAGGTTTACAACTTCGGACATATGTTTACAGCAGCCTGCGTACATAAAAGAATTACCGGCAAAGACAATTTCATTGCAATCGCAGCCAGAACAGCAGACTATCTGGAGCATCTTTATGAAGAGGCTGAGCGTACCGGAGAGGTTCAGACCGCAGTTTGCCCGTCACATTATATGGGACTTGTAGAGATGTACCGTACCACTGGCGAGGACCGTTACCTGAAGCTTGCAAAGCAGGCCATCACTCTTCGTGACAGTGTAAAGAATGGCCTGGATGACAACCAGGATAAGATTCCGCTGAAGCAGCATGAGAAGATCCTGGGACATGCAGTGCGCGCCAACTATCTCTATGCCGGTGTGGCTGACCTTTGCCTGGAAGAGGAAGACCCGGATTATATTGAGGTTCTCCACAAAGTATGGAGAAGCCTTGTAGATAAAAAAATTTATATTACCGGCGGATGCGGAGCCCTGTATAACGGAGCGTCTCCATATGGATATTTCTTCGATCATCAGCTGGTTCATCAGGCATATGGCTACGAATATCAGCTTCCCAATATTACCGCTTACAATGAGACCTGCGCATCCCTTGGCGGCGTTTTCTGGGCATACCGTATGTTCCAGTTAGAGCCAAAGGCAGAGTATTTCGATGTTCTGGAGCGCATGATGCTGAATACCAACCTGGCTGCACTGAGCCTGGACGGTAAGAGATTTTTCTATGAAAATATGTTAAGACGTGCCAAGAAGCTGGACTACAAGCTGATCTGGCCGCTTACAAGAAGCGAATACATTCTCAGCTACTGCTGTCCTCCGAACCTGGCAAGAACTATTGCGCAGTCCAGTGAATATGCATACTTCACCTCAGACAACAGTGTATGGATCGGTATGTACGGAGCCAGTGAAGCACAGGTGAAGCTGGAAAACGGCGGAGAATTTACACTGGTACAGTCTACAGATTATCCCTTTGATGGAGCAATCCGCTTCACTGCAAAGGATGTGAAAGTAAATGCTCCTGTTCATTTAAGACTGCGTGTTCCGGGATGGGCAGCAGGCGGTTCCATTAAGGGCGCCGGTGCAGATCGTGAGCTGACAGCAGCAGATGCAGGAACCTATCTGGATATCCTTGTGGAAGATCCGCAGAATATGGATGTACAGCTGAACCTGGATATGAAGATCCGCTACACCGTTGCCAACAATATGGTAGAGGAAACTGTTGGACAGGCTGCCATCGAGCGCGGACCGCTGGTTTACTGCTGTGAGAGCGTAGATACCCAGGCACCTACTCTGGACGATATTTACCTGGATCTCAACGCGGAATTTACTCCTGTTGAGTTCGAGATTGAGGGAAGAAAAATGACTGCCCTTGAGACCGAGGAATACACCATCGACCGTACCGAATTTGACAGAGAAGCGCTGTATCAGCCGCTGAAATACCACGGCATGAGCAAAAAGCATGTACGTCTGATTCCGTATTATGCATGGGATAACCGCGAATATGGCGAGATGAGAATCTGGTTCCCGATTGCATACACAGTATAACAGAATGGAGAATTTTACAGATATGGAATGCAAAGTAATTCCTTTCCAGACCGCCGCAGAAAGAGACAGGACAGATGCTGCTAAGGCAGAAGCCCTTCTTTCCCAGGCAATGGAAGGATTTCATAAAAAACTGGTAGTACTGGATGATGACCCAACTGGCGTACAGACTGTTCATGATGTGTCTGTTTACACAGACTGGGAAGAAGAATCCATCCGCAAGGGCTTTGAGGAGAAGGAATCCATGTTCTTCATCCTCACCAATTCCCGGAGCTTTTCCGTAGAAGAAACCACGAAGGTTCACCAGGAGATTGCTGCAAGAGTGGCAACGGTTGCAGGGGAGCTTGGACAGGATTTCATGATCATTTCCCGTGGGGATTCTACTTTAAGAGGACATTATCCGCTGGAAACACAGCTTCTGGCTGACGGACTGACGAAGAATGAGGGAGCTGCCGTTGACGGTGAGATCATCTGCCCCTTTTTCCCGGAAGGCGGACGCTACACAATGGACAACATCCATTATGTAAAAGAACAGGACAATCTTGTCCCGGCTGGAATGACAGAGTTTGCCAAGGACAAAACAGAGGGAAAATATAAAAAAGAAGACTGCATCACCGTTTCCCTGGAAGAGCTGAACGCTTTGGATGTACAGGGAATCAAGGAAAAGCTCATGTCTGCCAAAGACATGGCGAAGATTATCGTCAATGCAGTTTCCTATGCAGATCTGAAGGTTTTCTGCGCTGCACTTGTACTTGCGATGAAAGAGGGCAAGCATTACATGGCAAGAACCGCGGCAGCTTTTACCAAGGTAATGGGCAGTGTTTCTGACCAGCCTCTTCTTGGAAGAGCGCAGTTAGAGGGCGAGACAAAGAACGGCGGAATCGTGCTGATCGGTTCCCATGTAAAGAAAACCACAGACCAGCTGAACTGTCTGAAAGAACTGGATGGACAGGCTGATTTCATGGAATTTCAGGTAAACACCGTTTTTGAAGAGAACGGCCTGGAAAAAGAAGTAGAGAGAACGGTAAAGGCAGCAGAGGAGAAAATCCTTTCCGGCAGAACCGTTGTCATTTATACAAGCAGACAGCTTCTTGCACCGGAGAATATGACGCCGGAGGAGAAACTGCAGATTTCCGTAAAGATTTCCAACGCAGTGACAAGCATTATCGGCAAGCTTCAGGTGAAGCCGAAATTCATCATTGCAAAAGGCGGAATCACATCCTCTGATGTGGGAACCAAAGCTCTTCGGGTAAAGAAAGCCCGGGTTATGGGCCAGGTGAAGAAGGGAATCCCGGTATGGATGACTGGAGAAGAAAGTAAATTCCCGGGAATGCCGTATATTATTTTCCCAGGCAATGTCGGGGAAGTAAGCACACTGAAGGAAATTGTGGAAGAACTGATCTGATAGAATTAGGAGGCAATAACAATGAGAAAAGTAATTATTTCTCTGGCACCTGTAGAGGCAGGAACCAGTGTGGATGCAGTAAAACTTGCAGAGGATGTTGAGAAGAGCGTAAAGCTTGGTGCAGCTATGTGCCATCTTCACTGCCGTAAACCGGATGGAAGCCTTACACCGGATATTTCTTACATGTCCCAGTGCTTCGATGAAATCCTGAAACGTACCGATGTGGTTGTTCAGGCTTCCACAGGCGGCGTTTCCGATATGAATATCCAGGACCGCTGCAATCCTCTTGACTACCCGAAGGTAGAGAGTGCATCCCTGAACGGCGGAAGCACCAACCTGGGAGAGGCTGTATATATCAACTCCTTTGATGACATCCGCTACTGTGCAGATGCAGTTTACAAAAGAGGAATCCTTCCGGAGACAGAGGTTTTTGATATCGGAATGCTGCACAACATGGCAGTTGTGAAATCCGAGCAGCCATTTGCAGATCCTATGTTATTCAACCTGGTATTCGGACACAAAGGCGGCATGCAGCCTACACCGGAAATGCTGGCAGCTTTCCGTTCCTTCGTTCCGTCTGACGCACTTTGGGGTGTTACCCATTTCGGACGTGACAACTGGACCTTCCTGGCAGCAGCAATCGCTATGGGTGCAACTGTAGTGCGTGTTGGATTTGAGGACAGCCATTATCTTGACGAGGGTGTGGATGCCGAGTACAACTGGCAGGTTGTTGAGAAGCTGGTAAACCTGATCCGTGCTATGGGTCTGGAACCTGCAACACCAGATGAAGCAAGACAGATGCTGAATCTCAGAAAACGCTAATTATGAATTCCTGTGCATAGAAAATGCTGATAAAGAATTTCCAGTGGACAGGAATCCTTCGTATAGAGAAAGGAAAAACAAATGCTCGCAATTAAGAAAATTTACATGGATTATGAAACTGCTCCAGTGGGTGTTTCCCATATGCCTCAATTTGCCTGGGAGCTTGTCAGCGATAAGAAAAATGTAAAGCAGAAATCCTATGAGCTTCAGATTGCAAAGGACGCTGCATTTACAGATCTGATTTACAACAGCGGTAAAGTAGAGTCTGAAGAATCTGCCCATGTTTATGCAGAAGGTACCCTGGAAAGCGGAAAACGCTACTTTGTCCGTGCAAAAGCCGGAGACGGAGAGGAAGAAACCACATGGAGTGATACCGCTTCCTTCGTAACTGCACTTGCAGGCGCAAAGGGAGAGTGGGAGGAAGGCGCACCTGAGTGGAAAGCACCTTTCGTATCTGCTGAGACAGACGATTCTTACAAGAATGTTTCCAAGGGAACCTATGTAAGAGGAACCTTTGAGATCAAAAAAGAAGTAAAAGAAGCCTATGCATTTACCACCGCTCTTGGTCTGTATCAGTTCTATCTGAACGGCAGAAAAGTAGGCGAGGATGAGATGACTCCTGGCTGGACTTCTTATAAGAGACACCTTCTTTACCAGACCTATGATGTAACCGAATACCTGCAGAAGGGTGTGAACGGTGCTGGTGCAATGCTGGCTCCTGGCTGGTACAAAGGCGTTATGGGACTTACAAAGGCCCGCAACAATTACGGCGACCAGACTGCATTTACTATGGAGATCCTTGTGCGCTACACAGATGGAACCACAGAATCCATTTACACAGATACATCCTGGACAGGCTGCGATTCTCCGGTCGTTTTCGCTGAAATCTACGACGGTGAAACCTACGACGCAAATCTGGAAATTTCGGACTGGTCCAAGGCAGAGACAACCTCCGGAAACTGGAAGCCGGTACAGCTTGTGTTCTTTGACACAGAGGTCATGCGCGCCCAGTATGCAGCGAAAGTCCATGTAATGGACTGCATTCCTGCAAAGCGTATTTTCAAAACCCCTGCAGGAGATACTGTTATCGATTTCGCACAGAACATGGCAGGCCGCATTGAAGTCACCGCAACCGGAAAGCCGGGAGATGTGATCGAGCTTCACTGCTTCGAGGTTCTGGATAAAGACGGAAATGTTTACCTGGACAACCTTCGTGCTGCCAAGGCAACCATGAAGTATACATTTGCAAAAGAGGGAACTGTTACCTGGCATCCTACTTTCACATACATGGGATTCCAGTATGCGCTGATCGTTTCCTATCCGGGAGAGCCCAAGGCAGAGAACTTCACCGCATGCACTCTGCATTCTGACATGGCATCCAACGGAAATCTGGAATGCTCCAATCCGCTTCTCAATCAGCTTCACCACAACTTCCTGTGGGGATTGAAGAGCAACTTCCTGGATGTGCCTACAGACTGCCCGCAGCGTGATGAGCGTCTTGGATGGACTGGCGATGCACAGATTTTCTGCCGCACCGCAACCTATCTGATGAATACTTATACATTTTATAAGAAATGGCTCCGTGACCTGGAAGTTGACCAGACACCGGAGGGCGGTGTACCTCACGTAATTCCGAACATTGAGGAGGGACGTACAGACGGCAACTGGCTCCTTCGCCAGGGACCTCATTCCGCAGCTGCATGGGCTGACGCAGCAATCATTAATCCGTGGACCATGTATCTGATGTACGGCGACAAGGACATTCTGAAAAGACAGTACAACAGCATGAAGGGCTGGATCGATTTCATGCGTGCACATGCGGTAGACTACATCTGGAACTATAAGCTGCAGTTTGGCGACTGGGTTGCGCTGGATGCAGAAGAGGGAAGCTATTTCGGAGCAACACCGAATGATCTGACCTGTACTGCATATTATGCATATTCCACCGGACTTTTTGCAAAGATGGCAAAGGCTCTCGGCAAGGACGATGTGGCAGCAGAGTATGAAGATCTTTACAGCAAGATCGTGAAGAAATTCCAGGATACTTTCTTTGATGCAGAGGGCAATATGACAGCCCAGACACAGACCGCACATATTGTGGCACTGTACTTCCAGCTCACTCCTGAGAAATATATTGGAAAAACAGTGGAAGGCCTGAAGAAGCTGCTGGACAAAGAAAACGGACATCTGGTTACCGGATTTGTGGGAACCCCGTATTTCTGCCATGCACTGAGCCAGAACCACGCTCTGAAAGAAGCTTACGACCTGCTTCTGAAGGAAGACTTCCCGTCCTGGCTGTATCAGGTAAAGAAAGGTGCAACCACAATCTGGGAGCACTGGGATGGCCTGAAAGACGACGGAAGCATGTGGAGCGCAGATATGAACTCCTTCAACCACTACGCATACGGTGCCATCGGAGAGTGGATGTACCGCGCAATGGCTGGAATCGAAGCAGATCCGGAGCATCCGGGATTCAAGCATGCAGTGCTTTATCCGCGTATCGGAGGCAATCTGAAATATACAGCAGGAAATTATCATAGCATTTATGGCGATGTTGGTGTAAAATGGGAAGTCCAGGGAACACAGATTATTTTAACTGTTCAGATTCCGGTAAACACAACCTCAGAGATTCGTCTGGATCAGGCGAAAACAGTTGTGGAGAGCGACGGACTTACCTTTACCCAGGCAGCAGACTATATGAGTGCGGAAGCTGGAAGCGGTACTTACCGTATTGTTTTTGAGCAGTAAATTTTTAACATCTGAAATCCCCTGTGAAATAGAATTGCAAAGACAGTAAATGCAGGCAGCAGATTACTGTGAAAATATTTTGCAACACAATACGAAAGGGTGATGAAAATATGGAAAAGAAGAAAAAGGTTTCGGGAATACAAAAAGCATGGAGGCAGCTGAGTATTCAGAATCAGATTTTTCTTTCCATGTTTCTCATCACCCTTTTGGGTGTTGGGGTTTTGATGAACATTGTGTATAAAACCTCCATCGATGCCATTGAGCAGAACTATCGGACTTCTTATCAGTCCACGCTTAAGAATTCCAGCCGTGTTATGGACATGAACCTGAAAAATATTGTGGATGTGGGACGAAGTTTTCTAAGTGACACATCCCTTCAGCAGATTCTGGAAAACGGAAATCAGTATGGCGGAAGTAAGTTCTCTTCCAGTGACCGGGCAAAGCTTCGCAAGGTGGCAAATGAGATGGCCAGTCAGCAGGTATGGGTGGATTACATTGTATTTGCGGATTTGTATGGACACGTTTATCAGCTGAATAATATTAATCTGGGAACCTATGATTTCTATAATTATTATGCAGATGAGGATATTCTGAAAGAAGACTGGGTCAAACAGGCGAAAGATGCCAAAGGACGGGAAGTCTTTTTTAATGACAGTATTCTGGAAGTAGGAACGAAAAGCGGATTTTCCTATGCGAAATATATGATCAATCCTTCTGATGGGGAAGGCATGGGCTATATGGTAGTTGGACTGAGCCAGAAGCTTTTGGGAAAGTCTTTTGTTATGGGCAATGAAAGCTTTGATTCCAGTAATTTTATGGTGGTGGATGAAGATGGAGAACTGGTTTATTTTGTGGGAAATGAGGAGCAGAAAAATGACATTATGCAGTCTTTTTCATATCCGGAAAAAAACAGCCTGTATCTTTTTTCCTCTGTTACCAATGATACTACCGGCTGGAAGATTGTGAATGTGGTGGAGAAAAACGAGCTCAGTGAGGAGAGCAAAAGCATTCAGCTGACCTCTTTTTTGGTGGCTGCCTGTGTACTTGTTGTGGGCTTTATCATGGCAAGGATTATCTCCAAAACCATCAGCCAGCCGCTGAAGCAGCTGGAAAATACCATTGCGCAGGTTGGTGAGGGCGAGCGTCATATTACAGAAGAATTTGATTACAGCGAGGTTGGCCGCATTGGACAGAAGTTCAAGGAAATGGTCAATACCAACCTGGAGCTTTCCGAGCATCTGATGGCTGTGAAGCTGAACGAGCGTGAGGCGGAGCTGCTGCTTCTGCAGTCCCAGATCAATCCCCATTTCCTTTATAACACCCTGGATTCTCTGTATTTTGTGGCAATCATGCACGGAGATGACCAGATGGCAGAAATGGTGGAAGCACTTTCCGACAACTTCAAGCTGGCGCTGAATAATGGAAGCAAATACATTAAGGTTGCGGATTCTGTGAAATGGATGCAGGGCTATATGAAGCTGCAGAACATGCGGTACAACAACCGTTTCGAGCTGTTCGTGGATATCAGCCGGGAAATTCTTCAGCGGGAAACCATCACCTTTATTTTCCAGCCGTTTATTGAAAACGCTATGTATCACGGTCTTGAGCCAAAGATCGGCAAGGGCAAGATTTCCCTGCGCGGCTGGCAGGAGCAGAATAATATGATCTTTACTATTGAGGATGACGGTGTGGGAATCGATGACATGTCCAGACTGGAGAATGGTTACGGTGTGCGAAACGTAATTGAGCGTATAAAACTGAATTACGGGGAAAAATATGGAGTAACCTTTGAAAGTACACCTGGAAAAGGAACAAAAGTCACGATTGTAGTTCCTGTGAGATGATGGTAAAATAAAGATAGTTTTTATACGCTTTGAGGCAAGGAGGGAATTCATGTATCGCTTAGTTGTAATTGATGACGAATATATTGTAGTGCAGGGAATCAAAGCTCTGCTTTCCCGACTGAAGCTGGATTATGAAGTGGTTGGCGCTGCCTATGACGGTATCCAGGGACTTGAAGTGATTCGGAATGAGAAGCCGGATGCGGTTATTACAGATATCCGGATTCCAGGCCTGGATGGCCTGTCCATGATCGAAGCCGCCAGAGATGACTGTCCGGATACCAGCTTTATTGTGATCAGCGGCTATTCTGAGTTTGCGTATGCACAGCGGGCGCTGACCCTTGGAGTAAAGGATTATATTGATAAACCAGTTACTGCAGAAAAACTGAAAAATGCCCTCACCCGCCTGGAAAATGAATGGGACAAGACCCGGCATGAGGACAACAGAAAGGCCCAGGCCAACCGGGAGAAATTCCAGGAGCTTGACCAGATCTTTGAGGGCGGAGTACGAAGCATTACCAGCGGAGATGCAGGGCAGTTCCGGGAATATTCCAGACAGGCGATCACATGCCTGAAGGAGCTTTACCCGGAAATGCAGGATTTCCGCCGGGAATTTTACAAGCATCTCTGCGTACTCAGCGATGTGCTGATTGAAAGCCAGAAGCAGGTGGAACGAGGCTCGCTGGTTTCTTTCCAGGAAATGGAGAAATGCGAGACTATGGAGCAGGTGCAGGCTTACGGAGAAAGCGTGTTGTCCGATATCAGCAAGCATCTGACAGCGGACCAGACAGGAAGCAAGCACCGTGTGATCCTGGAACTGCTTACTTATCTGGATGAGCATTACGATCAGGATATTGGCTTAAGCGAGCTGGCCGACAGGGTGGGAATGAGCACCGCTTATTTAAGCGTTCTTTTTAAAACAGAGGTGGGAACTTCCTATGTGAAATACCTGACAGATCTGCGGATCAAGAAAGCGAAAAAGCTGCTTCAGGATGGCTATAAAGTCCATGAGGTCAGCGAGCTGGTAGGGTACAATAATTACAGATACTTCTGCGATATTTTTAAGAAGCATGAGGGCATGACCCCAAACGAATACAAAGGAAACGTGTGGAACCCGGAAGGCTGATAACAGGAAGTGTACGAAATGCACATATTCGGAATGACGAATATGTGCATTTTATATATTTAGCATAATAAAGCGGCTGAATGTACTGCGATTTTTATATAAAACAGTCTAAAAAAACTGTACATTACCAAAAAAATTAGGCACTGGTAAAAAAACAGGAAACTGGTATTATATAACCATAAGATATTTCCCGGGGATACAAAGAAAGACATTAAACGAGACCGAAAAGTAACTGGCTAGAAAGAAACGTAAAACTCAAAAATTAAAAATTCTGGAGGAATCACAATGAAAAAGAGAGCATTAGCTATTTTAATGGCAGCATTAACAGCAAGCACCATGTT
>CAVJRB010000368.1:0-2056 GCA_963651655.1 bacterium
AGAAGGACCTGCTGCCTCTTTACGGACTGGAGAGCGCAAAGGGAACCTTCTTTAAAACTGTGGCAGAGGCTGCTGGTGTTTCAGAGGAGGAGATTCTGGGACATGATCTGTTCCTTTACAACCGCATGCCTGGCACCATCTGGGGCGGCGAGGAGGAATTTGTTTCCGCGCCGAGACTGGATGACCTGCAGTGTGCTTTCTCCTCTATGGAAGGCCTGATCGCGGGAAAAAATGAGAAGAGCATCTGCGTACATATGGTAATGGACAATGAGGAAGTAGGAAGCGGTACCAAGCAGGGAGCGGCCTCTACCTTCCTTCGGGATACGCTGCTTCGCATTAATCTGGGACTTGGCAGAAGCTATGAGGATTATCTGATTTCCCTGGCAAAGAGCTTTATGATCTCTGCGGACAATGCACATGCCATCCATCCTAATTATCCGGAAAAAGCGGATCCTGTGAACCGTCCTCATATCAATGGGGGAATTGCGGTGAAGTACAATGCAAATCAGAAGTACTGCACAGATGGAATTTCTGCGGCAATGTTTAAGGATCTTTGTAAGGAAGCGGGAGTGGCGTGCCAGGTTTATGTGAATCGTTCCGATGTGGCCGGCGGCTCTACCCTTGGAAATATTTCCAACACTCAGGTGGCCTTAAATACTGTGGATATCGGACTTCCCCAGCTGGCGATGCACTCTCCTTATGAGACTGCAGGAGTGAAGGATACCTGTGATTTCGTGAAGCTTGCGGAGGTGTTCTATGCCTGATTTTCATAAAAAAGCAGTTTTCTTCGATGCAGACGGAACAATCTGCGACATTGAGAAAGGGACTCCCGCAAGTGCGGTGGAAGCCATTACAAAGCTGGTAAACAACGGACATGAGGCATGGCTGTGTACAGGAAGAAGCCGTTCCTTTGTGCCGGATTACCTGGAGAAAATCCCTTTTACCGGGATGATCACGGCATGCGGCTGCACCATCGAGAAAAATGGGGAGCGCCTTTTCAACAAGGAGATGACCCCGCAGCAGGCTTGGCATTCTGTGGAGGTGCTGCGCAGATACGGCATGGTTCCGGTGATGGAAGGCGCGGATTTCATGTACTATGATAAGGACGAGTACCACACAGGAGTTAACTGGTATGCGGATCTGATCACCAAGGCTTTGGGAAATAAATGGCGCCCCATCAAAGGCTTTGAGCAGGATCTTCATATCAACAAGATCAGCTCCAAGATCCTTCCGGGAAGCAGCCCGGAGAAGGCATGTGAAGAACTGGCAGATTACTATGAGTTTATCGGACATGTGGGAGAAGGACTGGCGGGAGATACCATTGAGATGATTCCAAAGGGATTTTCCAAGGCAGTGGGAATTGCTGCTGTATGCCAGATCTTTGACATTGCCCATGAGGACACCATTGTGTTCGGGGACAGCAACAACGATCTGTCCATGTTCGAATTTGCCCAGACCAAGATTGCTATGGGAAATGCAGCGCCGGGAATCAAGGAACTGGCAGATTATGTGACCAGTGATATTTTCCACTACGGAATCCGAAACGGGTTAGAGCATTTGGGACTGATTTGAGAAAAGAAAGGTTTAGGATTTAGAATGCCGGAAAATACAAAGTACCAGTGCAGATTTGGATCATACGAGAAAGAACTGCTTGAAATACGCCGCCATTTTCACAGACACCCGGAGCTGGGACTGCAGGAGTTTGAGACTTCGGCGTTTATCCGTGATTATCTGGAAAAACTAGGCTATCGACTGATTAAGATAGAGCCTACTGGCTGGGTTGCAGAGCATCCCTGCCAGGACACTGCCGCTTTTGCAGACAAAAAGCAGGTAGTGCTCCGGGCAGAGATGGATGCCCTTCCCATACAGGAGCAGACCGGGCTTCCCTTCGCATCTGAGCGAGAAGGGATTATGCATGCCTGCGGACATGACGGGATTGTGGCAACGGCCCTGATCCTGGCGAAAATCCTTGCAAAGGAGAAAGAGCAGTTTCCTGTAAAGGTGCGGTTCCTTTTTGAGCCTGCGGAGGAGATTGGAGAAGGGGCAAAGAGAATGC
>CAVJRB010000369.1:0-3655 GCA_963651655.1 bacterium
GCGCCGCAAATGAGCGGCGCTGTATTTGGCGTGGGGCGAAGGATTTGACCTTTACGGTTCAACGCTGTAAGCATCACCAGCAACAGGTTTAGTAACCTCTTTGCCATCTTCATCCACATCTTTGTAGTTTAACTTAACAGTTGAAGTTTTATCTTCCAAATTGGTTGGTGTATCAGTAAGAGTGAACTCTTTCAAGCTTGTGATGTTGCTTGGTACATTAATTGTAATCTGATATGGTACCATATCGCCTACATTGTAGTCAGAATGCTGTCCCCAAGTTTTATCTGTTCTGTCCTGTACCTTTTTGGTCATATCTGGTTTTTCGTTGTTTACAGTGATTGTAATATTGTTTTCTGTATTTCCATTATAGGTAATTTTTCCATCAGCGCCTACTACAAATTCATAAGTTGTGGCTCCATCCATGATATATCCATTATTGTTGCCACGGTCAGTCTCTATAAATCTGTAGGTTCCTTGGGAAAGACCATCTATACTAATCAGTCCATTCTCATTAGTTTCAAGATTCAGCTTAGTTCCATCGCTTTCTTTTGTTGTAACATTTATCCAAGATGTTCCAGACTCTTTCTGTAATACAAATTTTACACCAGCTAATTTATCTTTTCCATTTCCAGTTTTCTCTAATGTAACACCACCGTAAGTCGTTTTGTTCTTAGGGAATACATGTACATCATATAACCAATCAGCACCGTCGACAGTTGTCATTGGGATAGATACCAGGAATGGTGCTACTGGTGTTGTTACTTTATCTGGAGTTGTGGTCTCAATTACAACATAGAAACCAAGATCAAGATCTTCAAATTTTGCTATTCCATCAGCACCTGTTGTAATTTCATCTCTAACTTTTTTACTTTCATAATCACTTTTAATTTTCCCATTTTCTACATAAGTGTTAATGTTTGGTAAATCTGCCGGGTTGGTACTATAATAACTAGTCAGCTCAGTATCATCAGCAACTTTATAAATAGTAAAACCTGCACCTTCAAGAGCTTTTGCACCTTCTGGAACTGCATCACCTTCCTTACCAGTTCCAGTTGTTCCACCAGTACCATTATACTCATACTTTTCTTCCAGATAAATATAGCTGCCTCTTCGGAACTGATCGTTGAAGGTCACGCTCTGACCATCCTGCAGGGTAAACATACCGTTCTGATCTACCATTCCATTTACCTGGCCAGAAGCCCCCGCTGTATACTTGGTATATCTTGCTCCATATGCATTTTGCAAGGTTTTTGCTTCCCATGAGCCGTAATCTGGAATATTCTCCTGCTGAACTGTAAATCCAGTTAATTTTCCTACTGAGGTATTTTCCTTTGAGAAAGTAAATCCTCTCAGATAAATATCTCTTGTATCGTCATACTGGAATGCAATGGAACTTATGTAATTGTTAAAGGTTCCACTCTTTGTAAGCTTGCTTAAGTTTACCTTTACTGTATTCCAGGAACCTACTGTCAGGTTGGATGCACTCATAACCTTTCCGGAAAGGAAACCGGAAAGCGTGTTTCCATCAGAATCTTTTATCTGAAGGTAGGCTGCACTTAATTTCGGAACCGAGCCACTTGGAAAATACATTTCAAATTCCAGATAATCGTTTACATTCTGAATATCTACTGTACCGCCATTGGTAATAATACCGAGACGCTTGTCTGTGTATTTCTGTCCGGTATTGTTGTATAGGGCTCTCCAGTGATACTCAGCACCGTTTGTGTTACTGATTTCAAAAGTGTTACTGCTGCTGGCAGGACTGGCAGTTCCTGTGAAAGTAACTGGATCTGCTGTCTGACCGCCTGTTGTATCAGCCGCGGTTGTTGGACCTGACGTAGCCAGGTTTTTGATGTTTATTGGGAAATCAACATCATCAAAAAAGCCTTTAAACTGAGCACCTACATTTGAAGTATCTACTTCTTTTTCTACGATTAACTGGTTATTGTCCGGCATGTTGAAGGTAATCTTCATGTTGGATTCCCAAAGACCACGCTCCATGTAGAACATTGTCAGGGTGTGTTCTTTCTGGTAGAAATCTCCGTCTCCTTTTAATGAAGCAGGAAAATCAGTTGTTTTATTGTCGGTATATCCACCGCCTGAAGAATTCTTAACCTTACTTACCCAAGCTGTCCGATCCTTAAAATTGATTCTGCCATCTACAGCGCCATGTCCACCACCTACATCCAGTACCAGCTGTCCATCAATGTATACCCATACATCATCACCTGAGAAATTGAACTCGATGGGAACTTTCGCATTGCTGGTTGTTGTTACAGTTCCATCATCTGTCAAGCGGAATTTAAATTCAATCTTCTGACCAAATCCATAATTCAACTTACAAGCATTTCCACTCTGGGAAGAAGTGTTGAATGGGAAGTAATTTCCATTAGCGGTAGCTGGATGACCGCTTTCTACCGTTTGTCCCTTCACTACATTGTCCGTAGACTGAAGGAAATAACCATTAGAATCGTCATACTGCAGTTGAAGATTTTTGTTTGCAACATCTTGGTCAGCACTGTTGAAATACCAGTAATCTACAGTTCCCTGAGCGTTCGAATCAGCACTGCTACTCAATGCTTTCTTCACAAAGGGGAATGTTACATTGTGGTATACTTTTCCCAGAACTGTATTCTTGGAGTTTTCTCCTGCAAGGAAACTTTCGTTGAAAAACGGTGCTACAGTTCCATTTGAAAGGGTCAGGTTTCCACCACTCAACTCACTTCCCGCCAGTCCCTGGGTTGCATTTTTTCCGCCTTGAGCAATCTCATTTCCATTTATATCCCACATGGAGTTGTTCTCATAAAAGAACTGATTATAATTACTGTAACCATATAAATTCAAAGTATCAGCAATTTCTGTATACTTAGAACCGTTATAGTTCTGGAAGTTACCCCAATATAATGGATATGTAACTTTATTTGTTTCATAATACTGGCTTAATGCCTGATCAAATTGACGGAACGGCTGATAGATTCTGTGTGATGCAATATCTACTGTATCATAATCATCTCGATTGCTTCCATTCAATTCATAATCAGAATAGTAGTCATACAGGGTGGTATCAACATACAGTGTGTTTTCACTTCTTGTAAATGTTCCGGAAGGTACATCTACTACTGTGCTGTTCTTTCCGTTTTCGGCGTCGCGGATGCTGCCTTTTTCGTCCCAGTAACCGCCGCGGTTGCCGCCTTTGTAGATAACGGCATCGCTGTCGTCACCATAGTAGCAAGGGGCGTCCAGATCCCAGGGGATGTCTACTAAGTCTGTACCGTCACCGTTTGCGGCTGCATTTCCATCTTTTACCTGATAACCAGCAAAACGAATTTTTGTATATTCATTTCCCTTATCATCAGGACTTAAATCTATACTCCAAAGATTTCCATTTGATTCTGCAACTTGTGACATCTCCCCACGATCTGTAGAGCCATCTGCCCTAACTGCATAGTAATAAAC
Source organism: bacterium (assembly GCA_963651655.1). Taxonomy (GTDB): domain Bacteria; phylum Bacillota; class Clostridia; order Lachnospirales; family Lachnospiraceae; genus Blautia_A. The sequence continues at coordinate 3,457 of CAVJRB010000369.1, forward strand.
TTTGCTACTACTATCGTAAGGAATTCCCCTTCCTCCATTCAAATCACTAGAGCCAGCGTAGGACATCTTAGAAAGTGTTGCGTCGTAGTATACGGTGTAGCCGTTTCGATATTTATCGGTTACGGCGGCAATGTAATTGGTTACGGTTACTTTGTTTTTCTTGATGTCGCTCCAGAACAGGCGGTAGGTTTTGTCACCT
>CAVJRB010000370.1:0-3109 GCA_963651655.1 bacterium
GTGATACATCTTTCTTACAGTAGTCCGCTGGCTGGCGTAGAGTTTGGCTAGTTTGCGTTTCTGGATGTAGAGGTCTTTGGGCATTTCTTCAAGGTCGTAGGGGATCTTGTCATTTACATAATATTTTCCAAAAGAGTAGAAAACGGCATTGCAATCTGTCTCTTTATAGGCTTCTTCTACAAGTTGGTGAGTCATCTGGTGGTGGTGGTGACCGTACTCGCCGTCTGCGTTGTGGGTGGCAACCTGTTCCCAGTTTTTGTAGTTCAGGACGGTGGCGATATCCGCTTCCATATCCTTTTTCCAGAAGTTCCAGCTGCTACGTTTGTTGCCAATTTTGTCCGGGTAGGAGAGAATCAGGTATTTGTCGCCAGTGGCTTCCATTACAGATTTAAATTCTGCGCTTCGCACCGGATCATTTCCCCGGGTCATGCACACTACCAGATAATCGTCCTCAATCAAATGTCGTCCTCCCCAGAGCAGATCATCATCCGGGTGCGCCACAAACATCACCTTGTCGTATCCGTCCAGATCAAGGGCATCCAGGTCGGCAGTTGTTACATGGGGCAGATTCAGATAAGGATAAAAAAGATAAAATTCATGTCCGGCAAAGGCAAGCGCAGCCAGTATTACAATTGCCGCCAGCAGCCGTTTCCAATGCCGCGTCAGCCAGGGAAGAACCCTGCCAGCGTTGGAACTGGCGGAAAAATGATTGTTCATGTAAGGTACTCCATTTCTGCTTTTATTAGTATGATATCAGTGTAAAAAGATCTTTTGGCATCTATATCATAACATTTATATAAACGAAATCAGATTTCATTATATTTCAAATAACTATCTCAATTATACTATATTCCCTATAAGTTACAAGTTGATGTTTGAACTGCCATTTCAAAAAGATTAAGATAGTTTTTCCCGAAAAAGACTGTTATACTTAAGAAAGTACAATTTTTGAGGTAGCAGAATATGAGAAAAAAAGACATTGGATTTATGATTGGTTTCATTGTGTGCTTTGCGGCAGCGTATCAGGGAATGGTGTTTAGTCCGTCTTTTACCATGATGTATGTGGTTGCGGGCATGGGACTTTGCATTCTCGGAGAAATGCTGTATATGGCGCAGGTGGAGAAAAGGTCTGGCAGCAGGGAAAACATTGCCGATAAAGAAAGAAGCATTGGCAGTGAAAGAACTGCCGGTAAGGTGAACAGCACCAGAAAATCGATCAGCAAAAAGGCAATTGCCAAGGAACAGAAGCTGATTGGTTTGTTAAGCAGGGTGTTGTACATATTCGGAATGTTCTGGGCGTTTCCTGCAGTAATCATTTATGCCACAGGCGACGACTGGATGACTGGCTGCATGTATGCGGCAGCAGTTGGAAGCGTAGTGCTGTGTGGAATCTGGCTGGGATGGATGTGGAAAACCACAGGAATTCAGGCAGCAGTGTGGGGAAAAGCTCTGGAATTGCTGGTTTCATTGGCAGCAGCGCTGTTGGCTGTATTTTGCGGAATCAATAGTGTGGCGTTGATGCCTTATGGAATTGGGCTTTTGATTCTAACAATAGCACGGCTGAAAGAAAATAACGACAGTCTTAGAAGAAAAATATTGTTCTGTCTGGGGCTGGTTTTGATAGCTGCATTTCCTGTTCTGCCAGCATTGGGAGGTATATTTTGAAAAAAATAGGTGGTCTATTAGCTGTTTGTATAACAGCGTCTTTAACTTTAAGCGGTTGCGGCCTCTATGATATAGCAGACCTGTTTTCTGGTCTGGGAAAAGGAAGCGCGCAGCTGTATGTAAATGAAGAATTACAAATGCCAGTGGACGGGGAAGCCACAATCCTTCCCGGTGCCTCCTGGCTTGACACAGACGGCAACTCCATCCAGGCCCACGGCGGCCAGATCCAGCTCATGCCAGTGCCGGACAGCAACGGCGGAAAAACAGAGAAATACGTATGGGTAGGCGAAGATAAATCTTCTGGACACCTCGGCAATGATGTGGCAGTTTACACATCCGATGACCTGTATCACTGGGAATTCCAGGGCGATGTCCTTCGCGCAGTGGAATCCCGGGAACAGCTGGAGGAAGATTCCTATTTCCAGGAACTTTACCAGGATTACAGCCAGGAAGAACTGGATGAAGTCTACAACTGCATCAACAAAAATACCGTAATCGAGCGGCCGAAAATGCTGTACAACGAGAAAACCGACAAATACGTAATCTGGTTTCACAGCGATGACAGCACCGAGAAAAATTCCTACAAATATGACGTAGGAATGGCAGGCGTAGCTATCAGCGACTCCCCGGCAGGTCCTTTCCGCTTCCTTGGAAGATACCGTCTCAGTCAGTGTCCAAAAGGCCAGATTGACTGTTTCCCATCCTCCAAAGGCGAAGCCCGCGACATGAACCTTTTCAAAGATGATGACGGAACCGCTTACATTGCCTACACCAGCGAAAACAACAAAACCATGTACATCTCCAAGCTGAATGAGGAATACACATACCTGTCCGCGGACCCGGAGGAAGCAGTTTACAAGGAAGACTTTATTCGCCTTTTCCCAGGCTCCATGCGGGAAGCTCCGGTTCTTTTCAAGGGAGACAACGGGCGGTACTACTTTATGTCCTCCAGCACCACAGGCTGGATGTCCAATCAGGCGCGGGTCTGGTCCGCAGATGAGATTTTCGGCGAATGGAAAAACGATGGAAACCCCTGCCAGGGAAAAGATGGAGACATCACCTTTGACACCCAGAGTACCTGCGTTTTCCAGACGAAATCCGGCCAGTGGATTTACTTCGGAGACCGCTGGAACAGCACGGATCTGGCAGATTCCAGATACATCTGGCTGCCTCTTGCTTTCAACGGCAATAAGGTAGAAATTCAGTGGGAATCAGAATTTATACTCAAATAAAGGTACGAAGAGCGGATTTTGTTCATAAAGAATATCTTGCGGCATGCGGCCAATGAACAGAAATTATATAGTTACTGTTCACTGGTAATGTTCCGCGAGGTGTTTTGTGAACAAAGTTCACAGAAAACCCGAGAATTGCGGCGCGAAATCATGCTTTGCATGATTTCTGTGCATCGCGAAGCGTGTTACTGGGCACGGAGTGAACAGTAACA
>CAVJRB010000371.1:0-593 GCA_963651655.1 bacterium
ACAGAACGAACAAAATTATATAAAAGTACATAGGAGGTTTCGTATGAAAACACGATTTATCAAACTTGCATCTATGGTCTGCCTTGCATCTGTTATGTGTGCGGCTTCTGTTCCGGTTATGGCGGCAACTGGGCCAGATGATATTGAAATTAAGGATGAGATTAATGTTTCCATTACCGCTGAAAATGCGGTATATGATCTTCACAAAACAACTTCAAATGGATCACGAGTTGCACTTTGCGGCACTGTTTATGAGCAGCTTGTGACATTGAATGGAGAGGGAGAGCCAGTGCCTGAATTATGTGAAAGCTACGAAATGAGTGATGATGCGACCGAGTTTACATTTGTACTTCGTCAGGGAGTTAAATTTCATGATGGCTCTGAAATGACAGCAGAGGATGTGGTTGCTTCCTTAAATCGCTGGATTGATAACTACAGTGCAGTTGCACAGCTGGTCGGTGATGCAAGATTTGAAAAAGTAGATGATACAACTGTAAAAATAAAAACAGAATCTCCATGTGTCACACTTCTTTATCTGCTTGCTGGTGGAGCTCAAAGAGCTGTTATTACAACAGAAGAAGCTATTGCCAGTG
>CAVJRB010000371.1:603-3804 GCA_963651655.1 bacterium
ATGACGGCTATATGACAGAAATCATAGGCACAGGTCCATATACATTTAAAGAATGGAAAATGGATCAGTATGTATGGCTTGAAAAATTTGATGACTATGTACCTTATGGAGATCCAGATCAGCCTTGTGATGGATGGGCTGGCTATAAACATGCATATACTCCCAATATTTATCTGTGGGTAGTCCCAGAAGAAACCACTCGTATGGCTGGACTTCAGACCGGACAGTACGATGCAGCAAACATCAGTGACGCAACTCTTGTACAGACGGAAGGCAATGATGCAATTAAGGTGTACAGTGAAGAAGGCGGACAGATCAGCATTGTATTCAACAAAAAAGAAGGGCTTTGTGCAGATCAGAATATGCGTAAAGCAATTAACAGTATTGTGGACGCAGATGAATTGTTAGTGGTATCTTATGGTTCAAGCTATAATCTTGGTTCCTGCTATATGGAGTCATTCCAGAACGCATGGTATACAGAAAATGGAAGTGAAAACTATAATCAGAAAGACTATGATGCAGCAAAAAATTATCTGGATGAGGCTGGATATGATGGAACTACACTGAAGATTCTGGTTGCAAGCGCAAATAATTTTGATAAAATCGGCCAGGTCCTGGAACAGGAACTGGAAGCTCAGGGAATTGACTGTGAAATGACAACAGTTGACTGGGGTACTTTTACAGAGTACAGAAATGATCCAAGTAAATATGATCTTTATATCTCAAGCTTTGCATCTGTTCCAGTTCCATCTTTAAGAAACTATTTTGGTGCGGACTACGCAGGATGGACCAATGATGACAAATTAAATGAATTATGGGATGTATACAATTCAGCAACAAGTATTGAAGATACGGCAAGCGCATGGGATGAAATTCAAGGTTACTGCTGGGATTACCTTCCAATTGTAAACCTTGGTCATTATGTATCACATGATGCAATGAACAGCTCAATGGAAGGAGTTATTTATTATAACTGTAACTATTTCTGGAATGCATATATTCCGCAGTAAAAAATTTAGTGAAGCATTTTGCTGTATTTGTGAACTAAAATAATTGTATATAAAGCTGCCATAAAACAAGACGACGAAGAATGTCGGTTTATGGCAGCTTTTCAATAAGGTGGTTGAATTTATGAAAAAATACGTAATAAAAAGAATTCTTTCAGTGATACCAGTTCTGTTTATTGTCTCAATTGTGGTATTTTCTCTGACACATCTGACACCTGGAAGTCCGGCTTCAATGATTTTAGGAGAAGATGCGACACAGGCAGAAGTAGAAGCTCTGGAAGAAGAAATGGGACTTCATGATCCGTTGCCGGTACAGTATTTCAGATGGCTTGGAGGCGTTTTACATGGAGATCTCGGAACTTCTGTAATGGGAAATAAGCCAGTGGCAGGGATGATAAAAGAGTATTTTATGCCAACTCTGTCATTGACAATATTATCCGTAATTATTGCAACTTTGATTGCCTTACCTTTGGGAATGCTTGCTGCAAGGAAAAGAGGAACGGCAGCAGATGCGGTTGTAAGCGGTATTTCTTTGGCCGGAATTTCTATTCCGGGATTTTTGGTTGGTTTGCTTCTGATGCTGCTTGTTTGTGTAAAGTGGAAGCTGCTTCCGGTATCAGGGTATAAACCATTGAGCATGGGATTGGGAAAACATTTGCAATGTCTTATTCTTCCTGCTATTGCGTTAGGCTTTATGAACTCTGCATTGATGATGAGGATGACAAAAGCATCTATGCTTGAGGTCCTGAACAGCGATTATATCCGCATGGCAAAATCAAAAGGTGTAAAAGAATTTTTCCTGGTTGCAAAACATGCATTTAAAAATACGATGGTTGCAGTAATCACTGTTATTGGACAGAGCGTAATCAGTATTTTATCTGGTGCAGCTGTCATTGAAACAATGTTTGGAATTCCTGGAATGGGATTTTTGATGGTCAATTCAATTGGCAGAAGAGACTATGAGGTGATACAGGGTGTTGTTTTAGTAATTGCAGTGATAAATGTTGGTATCAGTCTTATCATTGATTTAATCTACGGTTTGATCGATCCGCGTATCCGATTAAGCTAAAGGAGGATGATAGAGTGAAGAAAAACAGTGTAGTAAATAATGTAGAAACAAAAGAAAGCCTTGAGCAAATTGGAAAAAGGCTTAGAAAAGAACAGCGTGATGCAAAAAGAAAGGCTTTTTTCAAAAATAAATTATCTGTATGCGGGCTTGTTATTGTGATTTTTATGCTGATTGTAGCAATATTAGCACCTGTACTTGCCGGATATGGTCCAAACGAAATGATAGTTAAGGACAGACTGATGGCTCCTTGTAAGGCACATCCCTTTGGAACTGATTCTCTTGGAAGGGATGTATTTACAGAAGTTGTTTATGGAGCCAGAATATCACTTTTAGTTGGATTTGTTGTATCAGTTGTATCAGCGATTGTGGGTATGATTATTGGACTGTATGCAAGTTATAATAAAATCCTTGATAATATTCTTATGAGAATCTGTGATGGCATGAAAGCAATTCCTAATATTCTGCTTGCAATTTGTCTAATGGCATCTCTTGGAGCCAGCTTGAGAAATGTATTGATTTCTCTGACTATTGTATGTACACCTGGAATTGCAAGGGTTGCCAGATCAGCAGCACTTGTTGTCAGAGAGCAGACATATATTGAGTCAATGGATTGCCTGGGGGCAAAACCAAACCGTATCCTGTGGGGACATGTAGCGCCCAATGTGTTGTCCCCGGTTATTGTACAGCTTACTTTTAACTTTGCTACTGCAATTCTTGCAGAGGCATCTTTAAGCTTTTTAGGAGCCGGTGTTCCTGCATCTGTACCAAGCTGGGGAAGTATTCTGAATGAAGGTATGGCAAATATTTATGTTGCATGGTGGATGATTATTTTTCCTGGTATTTTTACTGCTTTAACCGTTCTGGGATTAAATCTGTTGGGTGATGGCCTTCGTGATTTCCTGGATCCGTTAACAAATTAAGGGGGAGTACCATGAGCAGAGAATTAATACTGGATGTTAAAAACTTAAGCACAACCTTTCGAACTGAAAGAGGACCGTTAAAAGCAATTGACGGAATTGATTTTCAGGTTTACAAAGGTGAGATATTGGGAATTGTTGGGGAATCTGGATGCGGAAAAAGTGTCACTTCGCAATCTGTAATGCGTCTGTATGATGAAAAATATAC
>CAVJRB010000372.1:0-10209 GCA_963651655.1 bacterium
TGGATAATGTGGATAACTTTGTGTATAACTTGATTTTTCAACGTTTTTCCAGATTTCAAAAAGTGGAAAACTTTTCCCACACAAATTCACCTATCCACATTTCAAAAAAGAATTTGTGCAATCTGCTAATTTCAACATATTTCGACACTCAGCCTTCAAAAATATCGTATTTACAATATCCGGCAAAATACAGACAAATCACCCATCCACACACATTTCTCCCCCTGTAATCGTAAGAAAAAAAGGACCAGGAAATTCATCCCAGTCCTATAAGAGTATTTATTTAAACAGGCTCTGCCCCAACGCAATGCCCCTATTTTTTATTCTCCATAAAATCCGTCTGATTCAATATAAGTTCCCACACCAACGGGAGTTTCATAGTCATAATTGGAAATCTTTATTCCGGACGCGGATGTGCTGGCGTGAATGATCTGTCCATCACCGATGTACAGCGCTACATGGCTGATTCCGCTTCCATAGAATACCAGGTCTCCTGGCTCCAAATCCGCTACTGACTTCTGAACAGACTGATAATACTGGTCTGCTGCCACCCTTGGTAAAGAATATCCAAACTGTGCAAACACAGACATTACAAATCCGGAGCAATCCGCACCGTTTGTCAGGCTTGTCCCGCCATAAACATAAGGATTTCCCTCGAACTGCAGGGCAAAATCCACAATCTGCGCTCTCAGCTCTTCCTCTGTGGGGCCGCTCTGTGTCTCTTCCTCAGTTTCTGAGTTATCTTTTTCTGAGTTATCCACACTCTCCTCTGCAGAAACATCTGTATCCACATTTTCTGAGCTTACCTCTGCATCTGTATCAGTACTTACAGCAGTACCGCTCTCAACAGTTTGCTCCCCATTCTCGGAATCCACACTTTCAGCGGTCGACTCTGCACTCTCGTCAGCATCCGCTTCCATTGCTGCCACAAATTCCTCTCCTGCCTTTTCCACCGCTTTCTTTGTTGCGGCAAATACCGCCTGTGGAAAAATCACCTGAGAACATATCGTCACGCATACAGCTGCTCCGCACAAAATTTTCTTCATTTTATTTTTTAACATCCATTCACCTCTCGAATTTAATAAACCACATTGACTGGGCCCATTTTCTATATACCGCGTTATCATCGGCTGCCGCAGCACACTGCGGCGCATTCCCGCGATAATTGTTACATTTTTATTAAGTCTACGTAACAGGTGTGTATAATATCACACAAAATTTCTCCCGTCAATTTTCACGCCAGCCGCACCACCCTCCCCATTTCGTGAAATCTTCCAATCATTTTCCCCTCACCCTCTTTTAATTTGGCAAATCCTACCATCCTGGACACAAAATCCTCACACCTACACCCCCATGGGACCAAATAAAGCGCATACTTTACCGAAAATCTCAATAATATAGTAAAAATCCCTCTGGCAGGGAGGAACCCTTATGCTCTTCACCCTCAAAAAACCTGCAAATTCCAGGCAGAAAACCTTGGTGATTGCTGCCCTTTCCCTTATTTTTTCAGCCCTTATTGCCCTCCCCTGGCTCTTTTGCCACACAATATCGGAAAACGCCCGTTTCGAAAACTTCACCGAATCTCTCTTCGAAAAAGAAGTCTCCGGAAACGCCCTGAACCTGCATTATTCCCTGGCAGACCCGGAAAAGCAGGGAATTTCCCGTCCCCGTTCCTCCCTTGGCACGCTTTCCACCGATAATTCCAGTTCCATCCGCCTATGCAAACAATACGAATCAAAGCTGAAAACCTTTTCCACGGCTAAGCTTTCCCCTACTAACCAGCTCACCCTTGACATGCTCCTGCTCTACTACCACACCCAGGCCTCTCTTGGGGAAAATTATCTTCTGGAGGAGCCCCTGGGCCCCAGCCTTGGCATCCAGGCCCAGCTTCCCGTCCTTCTTGCAGAATATACCTTCTATAATAATCAGGACATTACTGACTATCTCAATCTGCTCACCACCACAGGAGATTATTTCCAGAGCATTCTCGCCTTCGAGCAGGCAAAATCCGATGCTGGATTTTTCATGAGTGACGAAACCCTTGACCGAATCCAGACGCAATGCCGCTCTTTCATCCAGGATCCAGACTCCAATTACATGCTTGAAATTTTTTCCCAGAAACTGAAAGACTACGGAAAGCTTTCCGAAAAAGACCAGAAACAGCTAAACCAGGCCCACCGCCAGATTCTCAAAGAAAAAGTCCTTCCCGCCTATCGGAAGCTGATGGAAGGCCTGGAGCAGCTGCGCGGAACCGGAAAAAGCTCTGGCGGCCTGGCCAATTTTTCCGGCGGAAAAGAATACTACCAATATCTCCTGCAAAGCAAAGTAGGCATCTATCTCCCTGTAAAACAACTGGAGCAGCGCCTTACCCAGCAGCTTTCCGCAGACTCCAGGGAAATTTCCCTTCTATTAAAAAAATATCCGGATCTGTTTTCCCAGCAAAGCCAGAATACAGACCTGCCTGCTATGGAACCAGAGACCATCGTAAATCTCCTTCAGGAAAAAATCCGGCAGGACTTCCCGGAAACACCGGCTGTCGGCTTTGAAATCCGCACGGTACATAAATCTATGGAGGAATTTCTCAGCCCTGCTTTTTATTTGACGCCGCCTATGGACACAGGCTCCCCGAACGTCATTTACATCAACAACGGCCGCTCAGTCAGCAATCTGGAGCTTTTCACCACGCTGGCCCACGAAGGCTTCCCCGGACATCTTTACCAGACTGTATATTTTGCCCGCCAGAATCCAGCGCACATCCGCTATCTCATTGACTCCGGCGGGTACGTGGAGGGCTGGGCAACCTATGTGGAAAGCTACGCCTACGATTACGCAGCCCAGTATCTTTCCCGGGAAAATACAGCGCAGGAATCCCAGGGGCAGGCTGCATCCGAAGCAATCCCCTCTACAGCCCTTACCCGCGCCGCATGGCTGAACCGAAGCGTGAACCTGTGCATCTATTCCCTTCTGGACATTGGAATCCACTATCGCGGCTGGACTCCCACACAGGCAGCCCGCTTCCTGAATGTTTTCGGCATCCGGGACGCCTCTGCGGTTTCGGAAATTTACCGCTACATTGTGGAAACACCTGCAAATTATCTGAAATACTACGTGGGATACCTGAATTTCCTGGATTTGAAAGAAGAGCAGCAAACACTCCTTGGTGAAGATTTTGACCTGAAAGCATTTCACCAGCAAGTTCTCGCCATCGGCCCGGTACAATTCCCGGTTCTGAAAAAATATATCAACCAGGCACTTTAGGACACCAACAAGTTGATTCTTGAAATAATTTTACTGATACACGAACTGTCAAACGCAAAGTCCTGTAACAATTTTTTAAAATTTTATGGAATACCTTCTTTCTTTAAGCACAATAGTTTGTTATAATAAACTCAAACTTTACAATTAATCATTCAAAGGACAGAAATTATGAAAAAAAGAGACGATCTTCCATTAAATTATAAAGAACGGCTGAATTCCAGAACCAGCTTCCTGGTGTCAGCAGCGGTTCTGGTTGTCCTGTGCCTGATTTTTAATCAGATGGACTACGCCATGATCCGTCAGCCCGCAGCCCAGGCGAAAAAAGCGGCAGAAGCCCAGAAACAAAAAGAAGAGGAAAACACAGTCGCAGCAGCGGAAACCACCACTGCCACAGTACTTGCAGTAGGCGACAACCTGGTTCAGCCAAGCCTTCTCTCCTCCGGCCAGTCCGAAAGCGGCACCTGGAACTATGACAGTGTTTACGACAATCTGCGTTCCGATATTCAGGCCGCAGATATCGCCATGGTCAATCAGGAAACACCATTTACCGCAAACCACGATGCAGTCAGCGGCACGGCTCCATACGCAACCCCAACCGAGATCGGCGATGCACTTGTAAATGCAGGCTTTAATGTGGTTACCTCTGCGACCGCACTGATCGATGACAATGGAACTTCCATGCTGGATGAAACCCTGAATTACTGGAACACCCTGCAGCCGGATGTCACCCTTGTAGGAATCCACGACAGCCAGACCAGTTCCACGCCAAAGATTGTGGAGATAAACGGAATCAAGATTGCTTTCCTGGACTACACGTTCCCATCCTACAGCAGTCAGTCCGATTCCAGTCAGGACTCTGAGGAAGACACAGAAGGTACCGACACTGCATCTGCAGATTCCAGCACCGCTTCTTCCGGTTCCATGATAGATACCTTTAACACCACAGCCGTGGCAGCTGCCATCCAGACAGCCCGCGCCTCTGCGGACTGCGTGATTTTCTCTGCAAACTGGGGCAAGACAGAAGAACCAATGCCTACCGAATACGAGAAAGAATGGGCGAATTTCCTGATGGAACAGGGCGTGGATGTGGTAATCGGCACCAACCCTAACGTCCTTCAGCCATATGGATATCTTACCGATGACGCAGGACACAATATGCTGATCTACTACTCACTTGGCAACTTTGTTACCGGACAGGAGACACTGAAACAGCTGCTTGGAGGAATGGCAACCTTTACCATCCAGAAAACTGTGGAAGGTGACCAGACCACCATTGAAATCCAGGATGCTGCCCTGACACCGCTGGTTATGCATTACAGCTATGACAATAAGGAATACCGACCATACAAACTTTCCGATTACACAGACGCCCTGGCATCTGCTCACAGTGTCCGTGAATCCATCGGAGATGAATTTACCCTTGAGAACCTTCAGACCAAATATGACGAGATCATGTCCATGAACGTGACCCCATCCACCAAGACTACCCTTCTGGATGTCACCTTTGATTCTGACGGCAACATGTATGACGCTTCCGGCAACTATGTGGAGGATACCGATTCCATCACTTCCTCCCAATATTATCAGAACCTGAACAGTTCTGGCGACAGCTCAGAAGATTCTTCCGAAGAATAAAAAATACCCAATATTCAAATTTCCAACACAAAAAATCTACAGTACTATCCTTATAGGCTGTAGATTTTTTTTTACTGTTCACTCTGTGCCCAGTAACGATTTTTTCTTTTTCCGTCTTATTATCACGAAAACCTGTCATTTTTCACAGGTCGCTTGTTTTTTCAGACAAAATCAGATACACTCTAGGTAAGAATATAGTCAGACCATACCAACAAGAAAGGGGTTATTATTATGGGACTTATAAAAGCAGCTCTTGGAGCAGCAGGCGGTACACTTGCAGATCAGTGGAAGGAGTTTTTCTACTGTGACGCCATCGACAATGACGTTCTGGCAGTGAAAGGCCAGAAACGTACCTCCAAACGCTCCTCCAACACCAGAGGAAACGACAACATCATCACCAGCGGCTCCGGAATCGCAGTTGCAGACGGACAGTGCATGATGATCGTAGAGCAGGGCAAGATCGTGGATATCTGCGCAGAGCCTGGCGAATATACCTACGACGCATCCACAGAGCCCAGCATTTTTTCCGGCAATCTGGGCGATGCCATTATGAATACCTTCCACACCATCGGCAAACGTTTTGCCTACGGCGGTGACACAGGCAAAGACCAGCGTGTTTATTATTTCAATACCAAAGAACTGGTGGACAATAAATTCGGCACACCGAATCCGATTCCGTTCCGCGTGGTAGATCAGAATATTGGTCTGGATATTGATGTATCCGTGCGCTGCAGCGGTGTTTATTCCTACCGCATTGCAGACCCGCTTCTCTTCTATTCCAATGTTTGCGGAAACTTCGAGCAGCAGTATGACAGAGAGCAGATCGAGAGCCAGCTGAAAACAGAGTTTATCTCCGCTCTTCAGCCAGCATTTGCAAGCATCTCCCAGCAGGGAATCCGTCCAAGCGCCCTCCCTGCCCATGCCATGGAGCTTTGTGATGCCATGAACCAGGCCCTTACCCAGAAATGGAGCCAGCTTCGCGGACTTGTGATCGTCTCTGTTGCCATGAACCCGATCACCCTTCCAGAAGAAGATGCCAAGATGATCAAAGACGCACAGCGTATGGCCATGCTGCGCAATCCTGCTATGGCTGCTGCCACACTTGCAGGCGCCCAGGCAGACGCTATGAAAACAGCAGCAGGCAATTCTGCAGGCGCTATGACCGGATTTATGGGAATGAATATGGCAAATATGGCAGGCGGCTTCAATGCTCAGGATCTTTATAACATGGGACAGCAACAGGCAGCCCAGGCACAGCAGGCGGCTCCTCAGAGTACTCCATCTGCCCAGCCTTCCGGTGATCAGTGGAAGTGCTCCTGCGGTGCTGTTGTTTCCGGCAACTTCTGCCCGGAGTGCGGCGCTAAGAAGCCTCAGTCCCCTGCAGCAAATGCAAGCTGGACCTGTTCCTGCGGTGCTGTCAATACAGGCAAATTCTGTACCAACTGCGGTTCTCCAAAGCCAGCTATGAAGCCGCGCTACCGCTGTGACAAGTGCGGATGGGAACCGGCAGATCCAACCAATCCGCCGAAGTTCTGCCCGAGCTGCGGCGACCCGTTTAATGAGAACGACATCCAGTAACTGACCATATATGTCCCGTAAAAAGATGGGATACTCTCCAGCCTCTTTTACGGGACTGATCCTGTATTTATCCGAGAGGAGATGAAATATTGTCCGATATCCTTGAATATAAATGCCCTTGCTGCGGCGGAGCCATTGAGTTCAACAGCAAGCTTCAGAAAATGAAATGCCCTTACTGCGACACCGAATTCGACATGGAAACCGTTAAGGAATTTAATGAAGCTGCCGCCAGCCAGCAGGCCGATGACATGACCTGGGAAAATGCTTCCGGCTCAGACTGGAAGGAAGATGAAACTGACAAAATGTCTGTCTATGTATGCCAGTCCTGCGGCGGTGAGATCGTTGCGGACGAAAGCACAGGCGCTTCCAGCTGCCCGTTTTGCGGCAACCCGGTAGTAATATCCGGTAAATTCTCCGGTGACCTGCGCCCAGACTTTATCATTCCCTTTAAGCTGGACAAAAAGGCTGCCAAAGAAGGCCTGAACAAGCACCTTCACGGCAAGATCCTTCTTCCAAAGGTTTTCAAAAAAGAAAATCATATTGACGAGATCAAAGGTGTCTATGTGCCGTTCTGGCTTTTTGACACAGACGCCACTGCAGATATCCGCTATCACGCCACCCGCACCCGTTTCTGGAGCGACGATGAGTATGACTATACGGAAACCAGCCACTACTCTGTTTTCCGCGCCGGAAATATCGGTTTCGACCAGATTCCTGTAGACGGCTCTTCCAAGATTGACAATGACCTTACAGAATCTCTGGAACCTTATGTAATTTCAGAAGCGGTAGATTTCCAGACACCTTATCTGGCAGGCTACGTTGCTGACAAGTACGATGTCTCCGCAGAAGAATCTGTAGAGCGTGCCAACCAGCGTGTGCGAAGAGCTGCGGAAGACGCTTTTCGCTCTACAGTAAACGGATATGACACCGTCACACCGGAGGATTCCCATATCCAGCTTCACGGGGGCAAAACCCGCTACGCCCTGTTTCCTGTGTGGCTGCTTTCCACCACCTGGAAGGGAAATCACTACCTGTTCGGAATGAACGGCCAGACCGGAAAATTCGTTGGAAACCTGCCTGTAGACAAAGGTATTTTTACCAAATGGCTCCTTGGTCTGACTGCTGGTTTTTCTGTAGCCGCCTATGTGATCGCATGGCTGGTTCATACATTATAAGGAGGGATGCGCCATGAAAAAACAACCTTTTGCAGTTATACTGGCTGCCGCCCTCAGCGTAGGAAGCCTTTTCCCTGCTGCCCTGACTGTTCAGGCAGAGACCGATGATAATTATGAATTTCTTCCTCGGGTTTATGACGCGGCCGACCTTCTTACAGATGAGGAAGAGTCCCAGCTTCTTGACAGACTGGATTCCCTAAGTGAGGAATACGACTTTGACGTTGCAGTAGCTACGGTACAGTCCACAGACGGCGTGGCCATGAACAAATTTACCGACACCTTCTATGACGACAATTATTATGGACTGGGTGATGATTACGACGGCATCCTCTTTATGGTCAGCATTGGAGACCGGGAATGGCACATTACCACTCACGGCTATGGCATGACTGTTTTCAATCAGGATGGCCTGGATTATCTGAAAGAAAAGGTTCAGCCGGAATTAAAGGACGAGGATTTCGCCGGAGCCTTTAACGAATTTGCCGACCAGTGTGAGCTTTTCCTGGAACAGGCAGCCACGGGAGAGCCGTATGATGCATCTACCCTTCCCAAAGAACCCTTTTCTCCCATGTGGATCCCCATCTCCATTGCCATTGGCTTTGTTCTGGCACTGCTTTGCACCATGGGAATGAGAGCACAGCTGAAGTCCGTGCGCAGCCAGGAAAGCGCTGTCGACTATGTGCGCAGCGGCAGCATGGAAGTTACAAGGTCAAATGATATTTTCCTTTACAACACCGTTACCCGCACAGCGAAGCCTAAGGACGATTCCTCCGACACAGGCGGCTCCGACAGCAGCCATGGCGGCACAGGAGGAAGCTTCTAAAAGTACATATACTGTGCCGGCAGAGAACAGGATTCCTAGAGCGTGTTTGAAAAAGGCTTTCTGCAAGATGTGCGTCACAATTTGTGGGAGATTTTGTCCGGATGAGGGCGCCGTAGCGGGCTACGGCAACTGAATTCGGGCAAAATATACCGCAAAGTGGGGCGTGCAGATTGCGGGAATGATTTTTCAAACATGCTCTAGCCAGCACCATACAAAAAGCCCCCGCAAAAGTCCGATCATCATCCAGACTTTTGCGGAGGCTTTATAAAATTCTCGAAATTACTGCTTATGTTTCTTTAATCAGTCGTCTTCATATTCTTCTTTTTTCTTGCCACTCTCGAATACATAATCATTTCCCGGAAGAACTGCGTTCAGAATGATTCCAACGATTGCTGCCAGTGCAAGGCCTGTCAGAGTGATGTGAGCGCCTGCAATTGTGAAGGTAAGACCATCTGAAACACCAAGTCCGCATACCAGGATAACGGCTGTGATAACCAGGTTACGGGAACGTGTCAGGTCAACCTTATTCTCAACTACGTTACGTACACCGACTGCAGAGATCATTCCATAAAGGATAAAGCTGATGCCGCCAATGATTGCGGACGGAAGGGAACTGATCACCTCTGCCATCTTGGGAATGAAGCTGAGGATGACTGCATAAATAGCTGCCAGACGGATTACCTTCGGATCGTATACACGGCTCAGTGCAAGAACGCTTGTATTCTCACCATAAGTGGTGTTGGCAGGTCCGCCGATCAGGGCTGACAGAGAGGTTGCAAGTCCGTCACCAAGAAGTGTGCGGTGAAGACCCGGATCCTCAATAAAATTACGGTCAACAGTTGCAGAGATAGCGGAAATATCACCGATGTGCTCCATCATGGATGCAATTGCGATAGGTGCCATTGCAAGGATTGCAGTGATATTAAATTTGCAGAGGAAGAATTTCGGAACACCTACGATCGGTGCGCTTGCAACGCCTGCGAAGTTCAGGATAGCACTTCCGTCTGCATTTGTCATGCCCAGTGCATTCATGATCAGGGCAACTACATAGGATACCACAATACCCATCAGAATCGGAATGATACGGAACATGCCGGTTCCCCAGATATTGAAGAAAATAACAGTTCCAAGGGCAATCAGGGCAAGTACCCAGTTCTGGGAAGCATTGCTGATCGCGGATGGTGCAAGGCTAAGTCCGATGCAGATGATGATCGGGCCGGTTACAACTGGCGGCAGGTAACGCATAACACGTTTTACGCCGATAGCCTTTACGATCAGGGCAAGTACCAGGTACAGAAGACCTGCTACAAATACACCGCCG
The DNA here is from genome assembly GCA_963651655.1 of bacterium. Taxonomy (GTDB): domain Bacteria; phylum Bacillota; class Clostridia; order Lachnospirales; family Lachnospiraceae; genus Blautia_A. Next base: position 9,791 of record CAVJRB010000372.1, read on the forward strand.
CATGCGTATGGAAGCTTCTCTCCATAGGACATGTTTGCGAAAATTCCGGTATCAAACTCTGCAACTGTAGCAAATCCGCCAAGGAATGCAAAGGATGAACCAAGGAATGCCGGAACCTTCAGCTTGGTAAGTACGTGGAACAGAAGTGTTCCGAATCCGGCGCAGAACAGGGTTACCTGAATGGATAAGCCTTCGCCGTGAAAATAGTTGTTTACCAGGATAGGTACCAGAATGGTGGCGCCGAACATGGCAAACATGTGCTGGAGTCCCAGAATCAGCATCTGCGGAATTCCCAGCTTCTTGGCATCATAAATGCCTTCTACTCTGAACTTCATAATAAAGCTCCTCCTTTTCCCTTGTATTGGTATAAAAATCACCAATACAGCTTATACTAGTATAAGGGGTGAATTGCAAAAGCA
>CAVJRB010000373.1:0-5188 GCA_963651655.1 bacterium
AGTCTAGAGCGTGTTTGAAAAATCATTCCCGCAATCTGCACGCCCCACTTTGCGGGAGATTTTGCCCGAATTCGGTTGCCGTAGCCCGCTACGGCGCCCTCATCCGAACAAAATCTCCCACAAATTGTGACGCACATCTTGCAGAAAGCCTTTTTCAAACACGCTCTAGAGCCTGCCCCCAAAATCATTCCTGCAATCTGCACGCCCCACTTTGCGGTATATTTTACCCGAATTCGGTTGTCGTAGCCCGCTACGACGCCCTCATCCGGGCAAAATCTCCCACAAATTGTGACGCACATCTTGCAGAAAGCCTTTTTCAAACACGCTCTAGGCAATTTTCCATCAGATTACAAAATTTCTCAGATATCTTGTGCTGAGACGTACTGCATTTTTGGCATCTTCTGCCGTACCTTCAAAGGCTTTATCTTCAATCTCAATGCAGGTATATCCTTTGTATCCGATATCTGTCAAGGCAGATACATATTTACCCCAGTCAACATCTCCAAGGCCAGGAATCTTTGGAGACATATACTGCAGAGGCGTTGCCATGATTCCAACATCTGCCAGTTTCTCCGGATAGATTTTGATATCTTTGTAATGCACATGGAAAATTTTATCCCTAAACTCATACAGCGGGCGAATGTAATCAATCTGCTGCCAGATAAAATGAGACGGATCATAGTTAATGCCAAAGTTATCATAATCCAGGATCTCAAATACCTGTCTCCAGATTGCCGGAGTTGTCATCAGGTTCTGTCCGCCCGGCCACTCATCTTCTGTAAAAAGCATTGGGCAGTTTTCAATCGCAACTTTCACACCTTTTTCCTTTGCATGATCCAGAATTGGAGACCAGATTTCTTTCACAAGTTCCAGATTTTGGCTTACTGTTTTCTTTGGATCTCTTCCGATAAAAGTTGTGATCATGTTTACACCCAGTTTTGCGGATGCGTCAATCAGTTTATGTAAATGTTCAATATATGCCGTTCTCTTCTCCACATCCGGATCCATTGTATTTGGATAATATGCAAGAGAAGAAATTTCAACGCCTTTTTTCCGGCAGTAATCCAGAATGTGCGCACATTTCTCATCATCCAGAGTATCTACATCAATGTGGCTTACCCCTGCATAACGGCGCTCTGCTTTTCCTTTTGGCCAGCAGGCAACTTCCACGCATTCCAGTCCGCACTCAGCCAGGAAATCAATCATCTCTTCAAAGCTCAGATCTCCCAGAATGGCACTGATCAGTCCTAACTTCATTTCCATGTCCTCCTTTTAGAAGAATACTTCCTTACCTGTCTCTGCTGCTTTGTAAATTCCCTCAAGGATCTGGGTTACCACAAATGCCTGCTCAGGTTTTACTAACGGCTCTGTATCATTCTTGATTGCATTAAGCCACTGCATTGCTTCCTTTACTCCATCTGTAAGCTTCGGGCCGCTGAAATATGCAACAGCGCTTCCTGGTGAGCAGTGCTCCTCCATAAGTTTTCCATGTACTCCACGGTTGTAAACAAGCTTATCCTCTTTATCTTTTACGCTCATACCGGAACGGATTTCTGCGCCGGCTTTTGTTCCGCAAAGAGTCGTTGCTGCCTCTTTTGCACCTAACATATTTAATGCCCAGGAAGACTCAAGATAAATAGTTGCTCCATTTTCCATCTTAATGAAGCCAAATGCAGAATCTTCTACTTCATAAGTTTTCGGATCCCATGGTCCAAAAATGTTGCTCTCTGCTGCTTCTTCCAGATGGCCCAGTTTATAGAATACAGAACCGGATACAGATACCGGTTTGTAATTGTCCATCATCCACAGAGTCATATCAAGTGCATGTGTTCCGATATCAATAAGAGGACCGCCGCCCTGAAGAGCTTTGTTCGGGAATACTCCCCATGTAGGAACTGCTCTGCGTCGTACTGCATGTGCTTTTGCAAAATAGATCTCACCAAGTTCTCCGGCCTCGCATGCTTTATGAAGCGCTTCTACTTCCGGACGGAAACGGTTCTGGTAGCCGATGGTGAATTTCTTACCGGATTTTCTCCAGGCTGCAAGCATCTGGTTTGCAGCTTCTGTGCTGTGAGCCATAGGTTTCTCGCAGAGAACATGCTTTCCAGCTTCAAATGCTGCTACAGTTGCCGGAGCATGGACCACGTTGGGTGTAAGTACATGAACTACATCAATGGAATCATCTTTGAGCATTTCATTGTAGTCTGTGTAAGTTTTGGCACCTGGAACACCATACTCTTTTGCTGCTTTTACAGCTCTTTCTTCTACGATGTCGCAGAATGCAACCATATCGCATAAATCCGGCAGTGCCTGTAAGGATGGAAAATGTTTGTTAAAAGCAATACCGCCGCATCCAATAAATCCAATCTGTAACTTTCCGTCTTTCATTTGTCTTGTCCTCCATATCTTTTCATTTTGTTTATATGTTTTGCTTATTTATACCTTACTTTTACCACTGAAAAACTTTCTCCACCTGATTTTCCTCTTTAAAGCTGTAATATTCCCTCTCCTTCACAGGTGCTTCTTCCAGATATTCTGAAGAAACAATCAACAGCCAGTCATGGTCTTCACCGGAAGATGGCGCCTCTATTTCAAAAATATCTGTATCATCTGCAAGTTCCGTTACATCAGCCTTTTCCATCAGACATTTTCCAGTTCTTGGATCATACCAAACCAGGCATTTTTTCTTCCATCCAAGATCCTCGATATCCAGTTTCTGTTTACCGCCTTCTGGAAGATACACATAAAATCTGCTTTTGTCTTCTGCCAGGCTGGCTCTTACACCATCTCGCGGTTCAAGCAGAAGGTTCTGCGCCGGAATACAGGTTTGTATTTCTGTAGCATCTATAAATTCTCTTAAATATTTCATCTGTCCAGAGCCCTCTGAATGAATGGCTTCATACCAGCTGTCCGGATGCATTTTATTCTTTTCTTTTTCACTGATCATGCACCATACAGAAGCATGTCCATATGTAAAACCAAATGCTCCTGCAAGCAAACTCCAGAATGCTCTTTTTCTTACCATCCACGGACCATGAAAATCCGTTGTTACTGGCCATGTGGCAGGCATTTTCTCGTAAGCCGGTTCTCCGTCCCATACAGGCTTCGGAGGATTTTTTTCATATTCCTCTGTGACCAGAAGATCATTTCGGGGAGATTTTGTATGCCCGGACTGAAGCATGGTAAATCCAATCCAGGCTTCCTCTGATCCCCAGTAAGAATATGTACTGCATTTCCCGGTCTCCATTTCGTAGCAGGTATGATAAGTAATAAGAAGTTCTCTCCAGGCTGGATCTGGCGTTCTTGCATCCAGGTCTTTTCCTGTAACGCCTTTCGCCAGTCCCACCGCCATGGCTCTCCATATATCCCGGTAATCTACCCCTTTGTGGATGGGCTGTCTGTCACCACCCAGGCACCACAGAATATTTTTCCGGTTTTTGTAGCGATTTCCAAGCCATTCTCCATAAATTCCGGCATTTTCTTTCGTAACCGTTTTCGGAAATATATCTCCACGCCAGTTGTCTCCAACTACTAGCTGCCCCCATACAGGAAGAAGAAGTATATAGAAGCCATATTCCTCTGCCCGGTCCAGGCACCAGTCCAGCCATGAAAAATACTCTTCATTAGGAGTGGTAAGATCATTGTTTTTCAGGGCCTGACACCCCGCAGGACTACGCATTTGCACATCTCGCTCCGGATCCAGTGCGACAATCTGAAGAACCGTAAAGCCCTGACTTTTTCGTTTCTTCAAATAGTATTCCACATCATCCCATTTCAGTCTCTGAGGAAGTGTCCATGCAGTATCAGCAAGCCAGGGGAATGGCTTTCCATCTGATGTTACAAAGTATCGTCCATTTTCAGAAATTTTTAATGATTCCATTTATTCGTTTCCTATAAATTAAAATTCACGTTGTATAACCAGATACTTTTATTCAAAATCTACAGATTTTCTCAGTGCTGCAGATTTTCTTGCAAGTTCCATAACCTGAAGCACTCTTCTTACCTGTTCTGGTTTTACAATCAGTTCTTCGGTGCCATTGATCACGCCTACAATGTTGCGGAAGAAATCGTTCCAGTCATTGTGTTTACGGTGAATTTCCGGAAGAGGCTCTGTGGAAACTACATCTTCCGCTTTTACAGAGAAGGTTCTGGTAGGACCTGCATCAATGTTTTTCACTGTTTTCGGAAGTGCCTCTCTGAACTCTTTTGCCCGATAAATTGCACCCTCATCTGCCTTGATGTTTTCAACTACTAATGTTCCGGTATCTCCGGCAACATACCATCTTGGAAGTTTTTTCAGAAGGAAGGTTCCAAGCTCGATTTCTGCTGCCAGTCCGTTATCAAAGTAAAGAAGGATACGGAAATAATCATCTACTGATTTGTTTACCGCACATTTCATGTCTGCGCTGATCTGTGTAATCTTTCCGGGGATAAGATCCAGCATCTGGTCAATGAGATGAACACCCCAGTCATAGAGCATTCCGCCGCCGCATTCCGGATATTCATGCCAGTCGTGCATTCTTCCGAATACTCCATAATGACTGGACTTAACCATAAATACTTTACCAATACTATTTTGCTCCAGAACCTTCTTTACTGTGCAGTAGTCACGGTCCCAACGGCGATTCTGATCGACTGTAAAAAGCACGCCATTGTCTTTTGCGGCCTGATACATCTCATCAAACTCCTGCACATTTAAAGCGCATGGTTTTTCCACAATAATATTTTTCTTTGCCTTTGCGGCATCAATGGCAATGTCATGATGAAGATGGTTCGGTACTGAGATCATGACCCACTCTACATCCGGATCCGCAAGAAGGGCTTTGTAGTCTGTATACAGCTTCACATTTTCCGGTGCTTCTGCACGTTTTTCCGGATCTGTATCACAGATTGCCACAATTTCTACTTCCTCCAGGGTTCCGGCATGATTGTTATGCCATTGCCCCATAAATCCATACCCGATAATTCCAAGTCTGAGTTTTTTCATATTTATCATCCTTTCTTTTTAAAGGTTTCTTCCGTTTCATCTGGTGATTGTATTATATGAAAAAGCTCTTTTTTCTTCTATGGTTATTCTTTTTCAAAACTACGCATATCTTTACTTTTCTTTTATTGTTTCTGTAAAAATAAGTCCTGTAATTCCAGAGCCGCAGGTTGGCTCCTGACCTTTTCCGGTACGGGCATACAT
>CAVJRB010000374.1:0-6883 GCA_963651655.1 bacterium
CCGCTAAGATGAATTCCCTGTGCTTCCAAATGCCTTCCCAGTTCATTGTGAACTTCCAGAAATCCAGCAAGCTCACCTGGCTGAATTCTTGCCTTTTCCAGACTGGAAATATCCCCGCCAAGCTTTTTGATAGTATCTTCCAGGCTTTCTCCTGTTTCTCTGTTATATACATGAGAAAGATCTTCTTTTCGAAGTCTGCCGCTGATCACTTTGCTGCCAAGAGTAGATAAATTATAGGGATTGGGTTCCTCTCCGGTAAAAGAGATCACATGCAGCGGATGCTTCAGAAGAATTCCCTGTTCTACAATTGTTTCCATTACCTCTGTTGCAATCAGCACACCCATTGCACCATCGTATTTACCGCCATCCGGTACTGCATCGTGATGGGAACCAATTACAATGGGTTTTCTGTTTTCTGCACCCATGTGTCTGCACCAGAGATTTGCAATCGAATCTGTTTCAGGTTCTGCCTTTAAGTGCTCCTGCCAGTAGTTTTTCAGCCATTCACGGGTATCATAATCTGCCTGTGACCCCAGGCTTCGATCAATTCCGCCGCCTTCATTCTGGCCAAATCTGGCCATTGTAAACAAATTATGGAGGAGCCTTTCTCCGTTAATCTGATATCCCATGTTTCCACCTCCTCTTCACCTGGCAAATTCCTTTATAATCTTCTACAAAATCTCAACATATCCTTCGTCTGCATTCACCAGAATCTGGTCTCCATCCTTCACCGTCCTGTAAAATTCCGGATCTACTTTATCAACCATTGGAATATCCATAATGATTGCGCTGGAAACAAGTACGGTCTCCGGATACTGAATGATCATGGCTTTTGGCATATTACCATTTTTATTCAGCTGGAATAATCCGTCTGCCTGAACTACTGAACTTCCTTTTCCACTTGGAAAAATCAATATTTTTCCTGCCATGGATTTTCCATATAAAGCATGTGCCGGTTCAATGACTACACCGGTTTCCGGTCTGATTAAATAGAACATAATGTCATCTTCTGACACAAGCGCTTCAGATGTTGCTTTTCCTTCTGAAATTTTATGACATGCAAATTTCTGTCCCATATGCGTTCCTTTCTGGCAGTATCTGCCTGAAAAGTAATTATTTTCTTGTACATTAATGTTGCCTAAATAACAGTTCCTGTAAGTGCTGCTTCAATGCAAGTATCCAAATCCCGGATCACAAATTCAATTCCGCGGCGCTTCGGATAATATGCACATTTCGGTGACTCTGTCACACCGAATTTTCCGCTTAATCCATGCCAGCAGGGCTGATCCGGGCATGTATCCGGAACAATGTAGCCTCCAGCTTTTTCTATAATCTGGGAAATTCCCATTCTATCCGCAAGTTCTTTTACATGATAGGAAGTAAGGATCCACATTGGAACCTTCATTGTTTTTCCATTCAGCTTTTTCGCAATGTGCATACACTGTTCCAGGGTAAAATGTGGACATCCGAACATTGCGAAATCAATTTTGCGGTTTCCTGTGTTGGAGATTTCCTCCAGGATTTCGTCCAAATCCTCATTAGTAATGGTTACCACCCGCTCCGGTTCTTTTCCTCCGAATGCTTGTTCCAAAGTCTGTGCTTCCGGGGTAAAGCCCTCGATATGGTACATTCCGTATGCTCCCGAGGTATTCAGCTGCGCTCCCAGATTGGTAAGAGCTTCTTTTCCAATGTGCTTTGGAAGTCCTGTAAATACTGGAGTTCCAGGACCGATTTTCTTTCCGCAGTAACCAAGGAGATGATACTGGAAATCGGATTTCATATCTGCCTTTACTTCAACCAGAATGTTTCCTTTTCGGTTCTCATCCAGAAGCAGACCATATTCCGGAACGTATCCAGTAATCGCAGCACACAAGGCACTGTTTGCACCTTCACGATTACTTCTTGCACCCCATACGGAATTGACATATGGAGTTGCGCTGGATTCTGAGAAGGCACAAATCTCACCGAAATTCGGAACATTTGTTGCCACATATGGGGTACAATTATAGGTAAGAATCGCTCCCAGGCCTTTGTATGCATTGTGTGTTCTCATCATCATTTCGGCATCTTCCTCGGATACCATATTATGCTCTTTAAAAAAAGATACGCAAAAACCAGGATTTACAGTTGGCGCGACTCTGCAGTGTGCTCCTGCTGCCAACAGCTTTTCTGCAAACCAAAGATCTGCATCCTGGTTGCTAAGTGCCACATGTGCTCTGGTAATGGGAACCATTCTCGGTGCATCGAAAGATTCTCCAATTGCCACCTGAATTTTCATTGCATATGCCGTTCCCTCTCCGTATTTTCCATCCAGCATATCCTGCTGTTCCTGTGTCAGCTTCATATGTGATTCGCTCCTTTCCTGGCTATTACAATCAACAAAAGGCGCCCTTCTTCTGAAGAGCGCCTTTGTTCTTAACATTTGATTCTGTTTTGTCCTCGTTATTAAGTTTAGATGAATAATAAATCCATTCTTACTTTTTGTCAAGAATATTTTTATTATTTTTATAAATTAGTTGTTTTGCCGTAATAATTGTGCTGAATCGCATCCTGTTTCTCTATTTTATCCAAACGTTCCTGTACATCCGGAATTTTTCTGGATACATCTGTAACCAGAAGATTCATAAGTGCCATTGGTGTGCTGTAAAGATCAAAAATAGAGGAAACCGTGGTTGGCACCAGCAGCTGCTCCGAAGAATAGCGGCATAACGGAGAAAAACGGCTGTCCGTAATTACCGCAAGGTCAAACCCCGCCTCTTTAAGCTCTTTGGCTTTACTCACCAGAATCTGCGGATATCTTGGAAATGCAATCACAAGAATCAATGTGTCTTCTTTCTTCTTGTTAAATTGAAGATAATCCCAGTTTTCCCGGCCTGGAGTCACAATCTCTACACCATCACGCAATTTATCAAGTGTATATTTCATATATGGAAGCAAGGTTGCTGACATACGCGCCGATAATAATATAATATTCTTTTTGCAGGCAAGCAGCTCTGTTACCCTGGCATAGGACTCATCCTGAACAAGCTCCTTAAGAAGTCTTAAATTTTCCACTTCCTTTTCAACCACATCATCCGTATGGTGGGAACTGTTGGAAGTATAGTAATAACGCTGTGGAGCTGTGATTTCTTTCCCTACCATTTTCTGAAGGCTGCGAAGAAAATCAGCATATCCTTTGTATCCAAGCGCGATAAAAAATTTGGATACGCTGGCCTGACTGACGGATAATTTCCCGGCAAGCTCGCCAGCTGTCATAAAGATCAGTTCCATGTGATGATTTTCTACATATGATGCTATTTTCTGATATACCACCGAATCTGCTGATACATCAAGCATGCGCCGCACCAGATCTTCCATTGTCGTAATTTCCATATCTTTTTCATTCATTATAATTCACCTTTTTCGATGTAAATTCAGCATACAGTAACAAATACCCTTTACAGGACTTTCCTTTTTTCTTCATCATACAAGTAAATCCCGTGCTCGTCAAGAATGTCGATATTATTTTTTGATATTTAATAATGAATTCATCATAGTGGAATAAAAAATCTCTTTACATTAATAAATCAATGTGCTAAAATGCGGCTAGCAGCTTAGCTGATAGTTGAAAACAAAGCCGTTTTCCTGGTTGTATGCCACGGAAACGGCTTTCTTTATTTTTCAGAATAAAATAACATAAAGAGGGACAGGAAAATGGAACACAGTAAAAAACAGGTATCAGATGAACTTGAGACGTTAGCACAAAGCCAGTCCGAAGGATGCACAGCAGCAGAAGTATTGGTAAAATGTCTGGAAAAGGAAGGGGTAGAATACGTCTTTGGTATTCCAGGAGAAGAAAATCTGGATATGATGAATGCATTGGAAAAATCAAACATCAGAGTTATCGTGGTACGGCATGAACAGGGAGCCGCATTTATGGCAGACATGTATGGCAGGCTTACAGGAAAAGCTGGCGTATGTTTTTCCACCCTTGGTCCTGGAGCTACCAACCTGATTACAGGAACCGCAGATGCCAATTCTGACGGAGCACCAATGGTTGCCATTACCGGACAGGTTGGAACAGAAAGAATGCACCTGACTTCTCATCAGTATCTGGATCTTGTAGAATTATTTGCCCCCATTACCAAAAGAAGTAAGCAAATCGTAAACCCGGATTCTGTAAATGAAATTATGAGAATTGCCTTTAAATACGCAGAAAGCGAGAAGCCGGGGGCATGTCATATTGACCTGCCTACAAATGTGGCAAAAATGAAAGTTACGCCAGGGCTTGCAGAACCCCCCATTGATAAAACAGGTATATTCGAAAGAATATGCTTCCTTCAGCAGCATTGACCAGGCTGCTGCCCTGATTTATAAAGCAAAGCATCCTGTTATTCTGGCAGGTCACAGCGCAGTCAGGAATCACGCCGGTGAAGCTCTCACCAGCTTTGCCGACCAGCTGAAAATCCCGGTAGTGAATACCATGATGGCCAAAGGTATTATCTCTTACAAAAATAAATATTCCATGTGGACAATTGGAATCCCTCAAAAAGACTACCAGGATAAGATTCTGGATATGGCAGACCTGGTAATTGCCGTAGGATATGATATTGTAGAATTTGCCCCAGGCAAATGGAATTGTGATGGAAAACATAAGATCATTCACATTGACCAAAGACCGGCACATATTAACATGCTTTACCAACCTCAGGTACAGGTCATTGGTGATATCTCCTATTCTTTGCAGCAGATCCAGTATCGCAGCGATGCCAAAGAGGAACCGGAAGAAATTCTTGAATTGAAAAAAGAAATGGTAACTGAATATAATAGCTACGCAAACGACACTTCATTTCCAATGAAGCCCCAGAAAATCTTATATGATGTGAGAAAGTTCATGGGGGAAGATGACATTGTAATTTCTGATGTGGGTGCCCATAAAATGTGGATTGCCCGTGAATATAACTGCTATAAACCGAATACCTGCATTATTTCCAACGGATTTGCCACTATGGGAATTGCCGTTCCCGGCGCAGTAGCAGCAAAGCTGATCAATATGGATAAAAAAGTTCTTGCAATATCCGGGGATGGCGGTTTCATGATGAACAGCCAGGAATACGAAACAGCACTCCGTGAGGGCGCCCCCATTGTAACCTTAATCTTTTCTGATGCAAGTTATGGGCTGATCAAATGGAAACAGATGGATCATTTCGGAAAAAACTGTTTTGTAGATTTTTCCAATCCTGATTTTGTAAAATATGCAGAAAGCATGCATGCCAAAGGCTACCGGGTAGAAAAAGCAGAAGACCTGATCCCAATCCTGGAAGATGCCTTCAGGCAAACAGTTCCATGCATTATTGACTGCCCGGTAGATTATAGTGAAAATACAAAACTGTCGGAGTATTTGCAGGAGAAGTTTGAGTGACCTGCGATTTCATCTAAAAAGACCAGTATCGGAAAAATCTTTTCCAGTACTGGTCTTTTTGTGCACGAAATCTGACATTTTATTCAAAATTCCGTATGCTCTGTATCATAATAAAATGGAGGATTTTATCTATGATCGCGTTTTATGCAGCAGTTACCGTTACATTGCCGTCTGTCACTTCGAAGTGATAGGTTCCGGCAACTAATTCCATCTGCTGAGTTTCAATTGAATTGTGCTGTGCAGCACCCATTACAGTTACGCCGTCGCAGGCTGTTACGTCACCGGATACTGGCAGGTATAAGGTTGCGGAGGTGTTTGCAGGAACGGTTACATCATAGGATGTCATCACACCATCAGCTGCAGTCCAGCCGCTCTTAATGGTTCCATATACGGAATCATAGCTTCCCTTTGCCTCTGTGAAATCACCGCCAACAGTTGGCTGCAGGATAAAATGCTGATATCCTGGCTGTGTCTCATCAGATTTAATTCCAAGCTGATAAGCAACCATCCACTCATAAACTGCACCAAGTGAATAGTGGTTGAAGGAGTTCATGCTGTTATTTCCGTTGAATCCAAGCTCGTTGGTATATCCGTTCCAACGCTCCCAGATACTGGTTGCGCCCTGAGTTACCGGATACAGCCAGGAAGCATAATCAGTAGATTCAAACAGCTTGTAAGCAGTGTCGTTCAGGCCATAATCGGAAAGTGCATTCAGCAGGTTTCCAGTTGCATTAAATCCAGTTGTCAGAGTATAAGGAACGATCGGCATTCCGTCGCTGTCCTCACCAGATGCCTCTGCGATGGAAGCATTGTAGTTTTCCAGAACTTTTTCCAGGTTCTCATCGCTTACTACATGGAAACGAAGAGGTGTTGCATAGGAAGCCTGGGTATCCTGGATCTCACCCTTGGTGTTCTTTGTTTTTCCGGTATCCGGGTCAATGAAGAACTCATTCCATGCTTCTCTTGCAGTTGCAGCTGTCTCACGATAGCTCTGTGCCTTCTCTGTATCACCCATAGCATCGGCAAGTACTGCTGCCTGATCCAGACAGTTAATATAAAGAACGTTTCCAAGCATTACACCGTCAGTCGGAATTCTGGAAAGGTGATCGCAAAGTGTACCAGTCTCACCAGTCAGTCTTGCATCCTCCTGCTTGTCTCCATTCTCATCTTTATAAGTCATTGGAGTGGAAGCAAGGTGATCTACATATGCATAAATATTATCAATGTTGTCTTTTACAATATCAAGCTTTCCTGTCTGCATGTACAGGTTGTAAGGAATGGTTACAACCAGGCAGTTCCAGGTAATACCAAAGCTCTGTCCGTTGTGCGGGATCTTATCGTCCGCTTCCAGATCATAGGTTACAAATGCAGGGCAATACTGGGAAGACATTCCTGTCTCACCGCAGTCAGCACGAACAGTGTCCATCCACTGGCGCATGAAGTTGTAAGTATCGGCTACATAAGAACCAGACAGTGCATAGA
>CAVJRB010000374.1:6893-10722 GCA_963651655.1 bacterium
GTGCATAGATCTGTGCATCTCCGGTCCATCCCATACGCTCGTCACGCTGCGGGCAGTCTGTTGGAATGGAAATGTAGTTGCTGGTTGTGGAGTTTGTAATGTTTGTAAACAGCTGGTTTGTCAGCTCATTGGAGGACTCATACTCAGCGCTTGCATCCAGTGAGGAAAGTACCTGCATCTTGATGCAGTCTGCCGGAAGCTCCTCGTCCAGGCCTGTGATCTCAATGTAACGATATCCGTGGAAGGTAAGATCCGGTGAAAATACGTTCTCACCCTCTTTCATGGTATAGAAATCTGTTACCATTGCAGTACGGTAGTTCTCAACCATCAGCATTCCGTCAACGCCTTCGCTGGTGTACTCATCCAGCTCCGGATAAAGAATTTCTGCAAAACGAACGGTTAAGGTCTCGCCCGGTTTTGCGTACTCTTCCGGAATTGTGATAACCGGGACACCGGAAACGTTTTCGCCCATATCGTAGATGTAGGAACCGGAACCTTCTTTGGTCTCTCCAAGAGCTTCTTTTACATCATCGGTACGGATTACGTGAACCGGATCATCATAGCGGGAAACCAGCTGATAATCTGCAAACTGTTTTCTTGTCTCAATCTCAGAGGAAGCTGTCCATGCGGAATCATCATATCCAGCCTCTGTCCAGCCTTCTACTGCTGCTTCTTTGGTAGCGTCATATCTTTCTCCCTGGAAAAGAGATGCCAGACGTACCGGGCCATCGTTGTAGTAAGTCCAGCTGCTGTCATCAGTTACAACAACATCACTGGAACCGTCTGTATAGTTGACAACCAGTTTTGCCATAAGAGCTGGCTGATCACCATAATAGTTGTTGTTCGTGCACTCGAAGGTGGTCATTCCTGTCCACCATCCTTCGCCAAGAATTGCGCCCATTGCGTTTTCCCCGGTCTGAAGGTAATCGGTTACATCATAGGAGTTGTATGCCAGAATGGAATCGTACTCTGTGGAGCCTGGATTGAACCATTCATCTGGTGCAACTTCCTGTCCGTTGATGTAGAAATCATAAATACCCTGTGCGGTCAGGTAAAGTCTTGCAGACTCGATCTCGGATTTTGCTTCGAAGTCGGTACGTACCATAGGTGCTGCTGCGTAGGATGGATCTGCGTATCCAAGAACGCCTGCATCACCGCCGTTTACAGTAATTGTGTTTCCATCTACGGTTACGCCGTCCATTCCGTCAAAGATAGAATAGGTTGCGCCTGTCTCTGCGTCCAGAAGTGTTCCGGTTGCATATTTTCCGCCGTTTTCAATCTTATAATCTGTAAATGTAGCGCTGTCTCCTGCGTTTGCGGCAAAACCAACGGAATTCAGGTTCGGGAATGTGTTTCCGTTTTCCATGGTATTTACCAGGATGTCATCTCCTACTTTTGTACCGTCTACAGTAATTGTCAGAGTACTTGCAGTACAGAAGATGTTGATGTGATGCGCTTCGTTTTTGTTCTTGTCTGTGATCAGGCTGTTCAGATCTTTGTCATCCTCGATGGTGAAAAATGGAGTGGTCGGATCGTCGTCTTTTGCATAGCCCATGCGGTAAGCATTGATTTTGGCTCCGCCGTTTGCGCCTACGCCTGACAGGTCAAGCTCTACGCGGACGTAGTTCTCGCCTTCCTGCATTTCACTGTTGAATACTTTGTTTTCCAGACGGAAATCATCTGCGCCGAGGATAAAGGAGGCTGCGTTGCTGCCTTCTGCTACCTGAACATCTGCGGAAATGTTGAATACTGCCTTGGATGCGGCATCAAGCTGAAGCTCGCCTGCACCGATCCACTTGGCTCCGTCCCAGGAAGCTGTGGAGGTATCCATCAGGCCTGTTTCAAAGGTTGCATTCTCAGACTGGATGGTGTTGTCATTGTTGTCGGTTACGGTTACCGTCCAGCTGTATTTTGTTGCCGGAGTCAGGCCGCTTCCTTCATATTCAATCTCATTGGATTTGCTGCTTTCTACCACACCGGAATCCCATACTACATTTCCTTCTGGATCCTGTACAACAATCTGATAGGATTTCTGGGCTGCGCCGATCTCACTGGACTGCATCTGCCAGGAAAAAGCAGGCTGCTGTGCATCAACGCCAATTGGATTGGTGCGGCCCTGTGTTTCCAGGTTTACAATTGCGGTTTCTGCGGATGATTCGGCTGCCACATCTGCTGCCATCACACTCACCGGACCGTTTCCCACCATAAGGGTAACGCCCATGAATACAGCGAGCACTCGTTTCATACTCATGAATTTTCCTCCTCGTTTTTTCTTTTCCACTTTATTTAGTTAATATTGTAGCATTTTCACAGTGAAATGGTTATTTTTTACGCAAAGTGCGCATATTCGTACGCAAACTGAAATTTGGAGGGGATTTTATATGTAAATTTTTACTATATTGCGTACTCATAACACATTTCATAATCCAATGGATTCATGGACCAGATAATATATCGTTATTTTCCTGCATAAATTTGAAAATGCAGCCACCTGTCATTTGGGCGCCTGCATTTCCTATATTTAAATACATCCTGCAATTTTTACTCTTCTGCAGAGGTTCTCTCCAGAAAATCAATCACTGTCTGGCTGCAGATTTCAGCTGGACGGTCTGGCAAAACACCAAATCCATGGGCAGCTCCGCTGATCAGCATAAAGGAAGTATCTTCATACCACTCCATATTGCTCAGGGTATTCTGAATGGATTTCTCCCCCTCTAAAGCTCCAAGGATAAACAATACCTCACCATTGTTATAAGGCGCTGCTTTCAAAGTTTCATATCCATCTACCAGACTGCCGTTTCCATCACCGATTGCTCCGTACAGGACAACCATTCCTTTGATTTCATCAGCGCGCTGGGCTGCAACGTTCTGAACAGTCATTCCGCCCATGCTCTGGCCAAAAAGATAAAGCTTACTAAGGTCAACGTATTCTTTTGCTTCTACATAATCCAGAACCATATTCAGATCCTCACTGTAGGAAGTCACCGTTGTCTCAGCATCATCTGGAAGTGGATCGCTGAAGCTTCCTCTTCCGCCCTCTGTACAGCTTCTGCAGTCAAATGTGTAGCATACATATCCGGCTTTGGCAAGGGCCGGAGCATATGCTCTGTCCCAGAAATCACAGTTGACACTTTTCCCATGATTCAGAACCACAGTTGTGTATTTCTTTGATGCATCAAAGTCGGCCGGATAATAGGTTCTTCCAAATATCCTTTTTCCTTCTTCTCCGCACCAGTTTACTTCCATACTGTATCCATCCCCCTGGATTACAGTTCCCTCCTCACTGATCAGACGATAGTCCTCATTTTCAGTGGTAACAACAGTACTCTCACCCCAAACCGGAAGTGTTGTTGCCGCAGCAGATGCAAGCATAGCTGCGGAAAGTAAAACAACTAATTTTCTCTTCATCATCCTTCTCCTTGTTCTATCCCCAATTTTTACAGATTGCTTTTATCTGTAATTTCTATACTCCCAGAATATTGAAAAAAGCAGACTGATTCAACTGGTGTCGCATAACCTTGCAGTTTTCTGGCATAACCTAAAATAAAAAAGATACCTTTCTTTTTACAGAAAAGTACCTTTCCCACTCTATCAACTACCACGCTGTTTTTCCTGTTGCAATCAGGCTGTCAATATCCATATATGCATTTTCAATGGCTTCCTCTACTCCGTTAACCCCAATAACCAATCCCGTGCATTAATACGTCTAATTCCGTCATATTGTTCTTCTGGTTCTTCATCCATTGTCAAAATCACTTTAGGATAATGATCTTTAATTGCCTGTAATGGACGGAGTTCTCTCTGAAGTGTACTTTCATCATGTGTGGTC
>CAVJRB010000375.1:0-1249 GCA_963651655.1 bacterium
GGTTGTTAAGGGAATGCAGGAGAAACAGATGGAAGTTCTGGAGGCTATCAAAATGTTCTCCGACATGGGACTGAATTCTACAGGCGGTCTGTCCAACAACAGTAACGGTATGCCGAAGAATATCCGTCCGATCATGGATTCCGCATTAGTTGCTATGGCTATGATGCAGGGTCTTACATCCGCAATTGTTAACCCTAACGACCTTCGTCTTATGGAAACAATCAAATCCTGCGACGTATTCAAGGGCAACACCCTGTATGCTGATTCCTATCTTGAACTGTAAGGTACAATGAAAGTCCCGGACGGCAGCCATGAATGAGCCATGCTTGCATGAGCGAGTTCATGGATATCGGACGGGCTAGACCGTATGAGTAAGGAGGGCGATAGCCCGGATTACGAATGCGGTCGGCAGTTGTGGGAGCGCTGAAAGCGCGGAGCAACTGACTTTCATGAGATGTCTGCGTAAGCAGACATTTCCGTGTTTCAGTAGGGACGTAAGATACAAAGAGGGGCTGGGGCTTGGGCTCCAGTCCCTTTTTCTAACAAATCAAAATGTCTGTTTTGGCAGATATTACCATATGAGAAAGGTGAGTGCCGGATGTTTAAGGTAACATTTTCTTTTGAAGATGGCAGTGTGGTAGAACATTTTGCCAATGCGGGGGACAATTTACTTGAATTAGCGAGAGAGGCCAATGTGGCCATCGACGCTCCATGCTCCGGAAATGCTTCTTGCGGAAAGTGCCGGGTGCAGTTAAAAGAGGGTGAGCTGGACAGCAAGAAAACCTTGCATATCAGCGATGAGGAATATCAGGCTGGATGGCGTCTGGCCTGCGTCAGCAAGGTCTGTGCGGACGTAACCGTACTGGTTCCTGACATTGCTTCTGCATACAAGAGCAGAATGAAGGTTGCGGATCTGAGCTCCAAAGAGGAAATTGCCATTTTTGAAAATTCCAAGAATGACGTTGAGATGACCGGAATCGAGCTTCGGAACAGCCTTGACGTGATCGAACTGGAGATGGACGAGCCAAGTCTGGATGACACAATGCCGGACAACGAGCGTCTTACAAGAGCTTTAAAGAAATACATGAACCTGAAGCAGGTAAGGATTCCTTACGCTGTTTTAAGAAAATTACCGGATGTGCTCCGGGAAAACCATTTCAAGGTGAAATGCGTAGTCCGGACCGCACCAAATGATCTTTTTGTATACGATATTTTTGGAAAAGATGAGGATGTAGTAGTTGGCGGACTG
>CAVJRB010000375.1:1259-2088 GCA_963651655.1 bacterium
ATATTGGTACTACCACCGTTTCCGCAGTTCTGATCAATATGGAGACTGGGGAAATTCTGGCCAAGGCTTCCTCCGGAAACGGACAGATCCGTTTCGGCGCCGATGTTATCAACCGTATCATTGAGCAGCAGAAGCCAGGCGGAAAGAAGAAGCTGCAGGATGCCGTGATCAAAGAGACCATCAACCCCCTCATTGCGCAGATGTGTAAAAGCGCTGGTATTCCAGCCAGCCATATTTACAGAATGTCTGTGGGCGCAAACACAACCATGAATCATCTGTTTGCAGGAATCAATGCGGATCCGGTCCGTATGGAACCATATATTCCTGCATTCTTCAAGACCAACTCCCTTTTTGCTTCTGATGTGGGAGTTGCCATCAATAAAGATGCGCATATTATCATTGCGCCGAATATCGGAAGCTACGTAGGCGGTGATATCACTGCCGGAACCTTAGTAAGTATGATCTGGAACAGACCGGAGTTTTCCCTGTTTATCGACCTTGGTACCAACGGCGAGCTGGTATTTGGAAACTCTGACTTCATGATGAGCTGTGCATGTTCTGCAGGACCTGCCTTCGAGGGCGGTGACATCAGCTGCGGCATGCGTGCCACAGACGGAGCCATTGAAGCCTGTACCATTGACAAGGAGACGATGGTTCCCACTTACAAGGTAGTAGGAGACCCGGGAACCAAGCCCATCGGACTTTGCGGTTCCGGAATCATTGACGTGATCAGTGAGCTTTTCATGTGCGGCATCATCAACCCCAAGGGTAAATTTGTCCGTGAGGGTGAGAGAATCCGCCACGACAAATACGGAATGGGAAGCTATGT
>CAVJRB010000376.1:0-2565 GCA_963651655.1 bacterium
CTTCCAGGCTGATCTCAATTCCCATCCCCTTGGCCAGTTCTCCAAGCTGTCTTAGCTGTGCTTCGTCTGCCTCTTCCATTCTTTTTCCATTGAGGATCTTTTCAAATTCTTCTTTTTTCTCTTTATTTTCAGCCATCTTCATATAAAACTCTGTAAATTTGTTGTTCTCCATTTTTCTTGTTCTCCTTTCTCTTAGCCTTGCTCTGCGGAACCGCCAATTTCACAATAGATGTAATGAACCCTGACTTCCCCTCTTTTTCCTCCGGCTACTGCGTCAAGCTCGTCCTCATCCAATTCCTTTTCCTCGTCCTGAAAATATTTCCTGGCTTCTTCTCCAGAAATCTCATAGCCCAGCTGTCCTGCAATGCTGCTAATTGCTTCTAATTCCTGGTCATCCGCCTGGCTTAAGGCTTTTTCTCCCAAAATATCCAGCACCTGCTTTTTTGCTTCTTCATTCTGAAGTAGAGCCTCATAAAAATCAGTAAACTTACTCATATCTTCTCCTGCCTTATGATTTATAGGAGCGACTTATCTCTTTCGATCCCTCTCCATAATTACCTTCATCGAATCCGGCCTGCCCTCCAACCTTGCATACATAGGTCGTTACATGTGTGGTGCTTTTTCCACCGGCTACCATTTCCAGGTCATCCTCGTCCAGCTCTGTCTCACCGGTTCTTAAATATTCTCTGGCTTCCTCAAGTTCTATCTCATATCCCAGCTTTTCCGCCAGCTTCCCAATCCGCAAAAGGCTTTCATCGTCCAGTTTTTCCAAGGGCTGTGTTCCTATGATTTCCTCCAGTTTTTTTCTGGCGGTCTCTTCCCTTAATGCGCTGGCGTAAAAATCGCTAAATTTGCTCATCTAATTTCCCCCTTAAACAAAAGGTGAGATTTTTATATCTCCGCTGTCATATCCCGTCTGGCAATTCTTGTAGCTTACATAGACTCCCTTTCCGCCTGCAACAGCCTCCAGGTCTTCCTCGTCTAGCGCTACTTCCTCGCCTTTCAAGTACCCTTTTACATCCTCCAGGGTGAACTCATAGCCAAGCCCTTTCGCAAGCTCTCCTACCTTCTCCAGCTGCTCGTCGGTGGCATCCGAAATTTCCTTTCCAGCCAGGATCTTCTCAATTTTCTTTTTTGTTTCTTCCTCGCCCATAGCTTGTTTGTAAAATTCAGACAGTTTACTCATGGTTCTTCCTCCTTTTTTTGCTATTGTCTATTTTTTATACTTCGTCAGTGGTCAAAACAGAGGCACTTCCGGAAATCTCCTTTTCTACCTGTGCCGGGTTTCCGCTATAGGTAACCTGGCTGGCTCCGGAAGCAGAAACCTTCAGGGAACCACTGCAGTTCACCTTTAACATGGCACTTCCTTCTGCTTTTATTTCCCCATCCTTACACTTCAGTTCTGTGCCATCTACATTCGCTGCCCCAAGGACATCATAGGAAACAGACTGGCATTCCCCCTTGGCTGTCACATTGCTGGAGCCTTCTGCGTGGATGGAGACGGTCTCTACACTTTCCGGAACTGTGTACGCCACCTTCGCCACACCGCCGACCTGAACAGAATCCACATCCACACCGATGGTTACCGTGCAGTGAATTCCGGTGTAGGCTCCCTCACTGCTTGTCTTGAATGTCAGTTCTTTTTTGTCCTCATCTACTTCCAGGCCAAAATCATCAAGCACGTTGTCATCCACTTTGATCGATGAACTTTCTCCCGGAACCAGATTGATCTGGAAAGAACTGTTCATCACTGTAAAATTTTCAACGGAGAACTTGTAAGTCCCTTCCGGAATTTCCAGTTCTTTCTCTGCTTCCTTTCCGGAGCCTGTCTCCGTCTCGATGGCGTTGTCTGAAACGATCACTGAGCCGTCCCCGGAAATAATCTTCGACTCAATCTTGTCCTCCTTGCCGCAGCCTGATGCCACAACTGCCCCAAGTGCCGCCAGCATCAACAGCTTCACAACTTTCTTTTTCTCCATAACCATTTACCCTCATTCGTTTCCTTCAAGTATCGCTGTCATATAAGTTCCATGGCAATCCATTCCTGTGGCAAGAATTTTCTTAATATTCCTGCCTCTGGCCTCTTCAAGAAGAAGGGCGCCTAATACCACATTTTGCATGTAACCTGCGCCAAGGGCTTCCCCAAGAAAAGACTTCGGATTTTTTACCTTACGTTCACCTCCCCACACTCTTCTTAACGCCTCTTTCTCTATTCTGTCAAAGTAGGAGCCGTTTGCCTGGGATAAGATCAGATCCGGTGTGTGCAAACGGGCGATTTCTTCAAACAGCCCTGTCAGCTCTTCGGTTCCTTTTTGGGAATCAATCTGGCTGATATAGGGATATGTTCCAAAGGAATGGGAATAAACGCCTGTCACCTTGCAGCAGGTGTCCTCTGTCTGCCTGCCGGACAGCATAACCATAGCTGCCCCCTCAGAAATAACTTTCTCATCCAAAATCCCCTGCTTTACCAGTGCCGCTTTTAGATCTTCATGATATTCCTCCACTGCACCGCACAAAATGTATTCCTCCCGGCTAGAGCCAAGCAGTAATGCACTGTATTCCAGT
>CAVJRB010000377.1:0-2481 GCA_963651655.1 bacterium
CTGATAACCGCTGTAAATTCCCGTATCCACACGGATTCCCTGACCGCCCGGCAGGTGCAGATCTGTAATGGTCCCAGGGGACGGGCGAAAGTTTTTCCACGGATTTTCCGCATTAATGCGGCACTCAATGGCATGTCCCTGTATGTGAATATCCTTCTGGGAAAAGGACAGCGGCTGACCGGATGCGATCTTTAACTGCTCCTTTACAAGATCCAGACCGGTAACCCATTCTGTCACCGGATGCTCTACTTGAATACGGGTATTCATTTCCATAAAATAAAATTTTCCCGTCTTTTCCAGAAGAAATTCAATGGTTCCGGCATTTACATAATGGGCTGCTTTTGCGGCTTTCACAGCCGCCATTCCCATCTGGTTTCTCAGTTCTTCTGACACTGCCATGGAAGGGGATTCCTCGATCATTTTCTGATGGTTTCTCTGAATGGAACAGTCCCTCTCTCCAAGATGAACCACATTTCCCTGACTGTCTGCAAGGATTTGAAATTCAATGTGTCTTGGGTGCTCCACAAAGTGCTCAATGTACATGGTTCCATCCCCAAATGCGATCTGAGATTCCTTCTGTGCGGTGAGAAATGCCAGCTCAAATTCCTCTGGGGAAAAGGCTGTGCGCATGCCTTTCCCACCGCCTCCAAGAGCAGCTTTTATGATAACAGGATAACCGATCCGGTCTGCTTCTTTTGCACCTGTCTGCACATCCAGAATAGCCTCTGTGGTTCCCGGAATTACCGGAACTCCCGCTGCTTCCATGGTATTTCTGGCAATCTGCTTGTTTCCAAGATTCTGGATCACCTGTGAGGGCGGACCTACAAAAATAAGATTGCATTGCTCACAGATCTGGGCAAATCTGGCATTCTCAGACAGGAATCCAAAGCCCGGATGTATGGCATCTGCACCGGATATGATTGCCGCGCTGATAATGCTTTCCATATTCAGATAGCTTTTGGCAGAGGCACCTGGACCGATGCAGATTGCCTCATCTGCAAGCTGTGTGTGCAGGCTGTCTTTGTCCGCTTCTGAGTAAACTGCAACAGCCTCAATTCCCATTTCCCGGCATGCCCGGATGATCCTTACCGCAATCTCCCCGCGGTTGGCAATTAACAATTTTCTGATCATATTCTCACCCTTCTGAGCCCTTTTTACCCTACCATAAAGGTAAGCTCAGCCTTCACAACAAGCTTTCCATCAACTGTGGCAATGGCCTCGCCAACGCCCATAGGCCCTTTCTGCTTGATCACTCTCATTTCCAGTTTCATCTTATCTCCCGGCTGCACCTTGCCTTTAAAACGACACTTGTCAATGCCGCCAAAATAGGCAATCTTGCCCTTGTTTTCCGGCTTGGAAAGGATGGCAACCGCACCAGTCTGCGCCAGCGCTTCCACGATCAGGACACCTGGCATTACAGGCTCCTGGGGAAAATGTCCCTGAAAGAAATCCTCACGGAAGGTTACGCATTTGTATCCTACTGCAAACTCTCCCGGCTCATAATCTTCGATATAATCCACCAGCAGAAAAGGGTGGCGGTGAGGAAGAATTTCCTCGATCTGCTTTATATTTAAATGGTTCATATCTGCTCCTTATCTGATGCAAAATAACGGCTGTCCATACTCCACAGGCTGCCCGTTTTCCACATAAATTTCTGCAATTTCTCCATCAAAATCACTTTCAATATCATTCATCAGCTTCATTGCTTCCACAATGGCAAGAACCTGTCCTTTTTTCACCTTATCTCCGATTTTCACGAATGGATCCGCATCCTCGGAAGGAGCTGCATAGAAGGTTCCAACCAGAGGAGATTTCACAATATTCCCACTGGATTCTGCCTGGGAAACTTCCTCATGATCATTAGAATCTGTGGAGTTTTCCACGCTGGAAAATCCCCCGCCAGACGCAGTCTCATTCACCGGGGCTGCCACAGTCTGTCCCTGCATTCCGGCAACGATCACCGGGGCAATTTTATTATTCAAAGACAGCTTCATTCCATCGCCTTCATAGCAAAAAGACTCCAGATGAGATGCCGATACATGGTCAATTAACTTTAAAATCTGTTCAAATTCCATTGTATTTTTCTCCTTTTGAGACAGCTTTTATTGGTACTTTTTCAGCAGAAGAACTGCATTATGTCCGCCAAATCCAAGGGAATTACTCATGGCATACTTCACTTCCTGCTGTGACGGCCCATCAATGCAATAGTCCAGATCCAGCTCTTCTTCTGTTTCCTTTGTACCCACTGTCTGGTGAATAAATCCTTCCTCAACAGACTTGGCACAAACTACAAATTCCACGCCTCCGGCAGCCCCAAGAAGGTGTCCGATCATGGACTTTGTGGAGTTAATTTTTACCTTTTTTGCGGCCTCACCAAGGGCTGCTTTGATGGCTCTTGTCTCAAAAAGATCGTTGTGATGGGTTCCGGTTCCATGGGCATTGATATAGTCAATTTCCTCTGGCAAAGCCCCCGCTTCCTTC
>CAVJRB010000377.1:2491-4234 GCA_963651655.1 bacterium
GTCATGGCCCGGGCAGCTCCACTTCCGTCTTCAATAGGAGAAGTGATGTGATAAGCGTCTGCAGTTGCCCCGTATCCAACTACCTCTGCATAGATTTTTGCGTTTCTTGCTTTGGCATGCTCCAGTTCTTCCAGGACCACCACGCCTGCACCTTCTCCGATGACGAAACCGCCTCGGTCCTTGTCAAAAGGAATGGAGGCACGGTAAGGATCCTGGCTGGTGCTAAGGGCTGTCAGATTGGTAAATCCAGCTACTCCAACCGGACTGATTGCCCCTTCGGTACCTCCTGCCAGCATCACTTCTGCATCTCCATACTGAATGGCACGGTATGCGTCACCGATGCAGTGGGTTCCGGATGCACAGGCCGTTACCACGTTGGTGCATTTGCCTCTGGCGCCTGTTGCAATGGATACATTTCCCGCTGCCATGTTGCTGATCATCTTTGGAACAAGAAGTGGATCAACCTTAGATGGTCCCCTTTCAGCCAGCCTTAACGCTGCATTTTCCATTGCCTGAAGGCTTCCGATTCCAGAGCCTACGATGACGCCAACACGGAAAGGATCTTCTTTTTCCATGTCAATTCCGGCATCTGTCATCGCTTCCTTTGCGGCCGCTACCGCATACTGGGAAAACAGCTCCATTCTTTTCGCAGACTTGAAATCCATGTAATCCTTGGCATTAAAATCCTTCACTTCTGCGGCAAGCTTTACCTTGAAATCTGCAGTATCAAACTTCGTGATCTCACCGATTCCAACCTTTCCCGCTTTCACGCTTTCCCAAAAAGTTTTCACATTATTACCAACAGGCGTCACCGCACCAAGTCCGGTTACCACTACACGTCTTTTATTCATAACATTCCTCCGTCTACACACAAAACCTGTCCTGTAATGTACTTGGCTTCCGGGGATGCGAAAAAGGCTGCTGCTTTCGCCACATCCTCAGGCTCGCCAAAGGTTCCCATAGGGATATTTTTCAGGGTTTCTTCTTTTACCTTATCAGGAAGCACATCTGTCATGTCCGTTCTGATAAAGCCAGGAGCAATGGCATTTACCGTGATTCCTCTTGATGCAAGCTCCTTTGCCGCGGTCTTGGTAAGACCGATGATTCCAGCTTTTGAGGCTGCATAATTGGCCTGTCCCGGGTTTCCGCCAATGCCTACAACAGATGCCATATTGACAATACGGCCGCTTCGCTGCTTCAGCATTTGTCTTGCTGTATGGCGAATGCAGTTAAAAGTTCCTTTAAGATTTGTGTCCACAACCTTGCAGAAATCCTCCTCGCTCATTGCCATCAGAAGCCCGTCTTTGGTGATTCCTGCATTGTTTACCAGGATATCGATCCGTCCATATGTTTTCACGATTTCTTTGATAAAAGTACCGCAGGCATCAAAGTCTGCCACATTGCACTGGCTGATTTCTGCCTGTCCGCCGTCCGCCTGGATCTCAGCTTTTACCGCCTCTGCTTTTTCTTTGGAACCGTTATAATTAATGATTACAAATGCTCCCTGTCTGGCAAGCTCAAGGGCAATTGCTCTTCCAATTCCACGGGAAGCGCCTGTCACAACTGCGATTTTTTTCTCTGCATTCATGTTTTCTTTTTACTCCTGTATGTCAGTTCTCATATAAAAATGTTCGGGCAAAAAGATCACTTCGCCCTGCTGTTTTCCTGTTTTATCTGCTGCCTAGAGCGTGTTTGAAAAAGGCTTTCTGCAAGATGTGCGTCACAATTTGTGGGAGATTTTGT
>CAVJRB010000378.1:0-2998 GCA_963651655.1 bacterium
AAAAATACATGTTCATGGGATTTGTATCATAGCTTAAACAAAGGAGGAGCATTATGAAACTGATTGATAAGGCAAAACAGGCCGCTATGGAAGGTGCAGTAACAAAAGCATTAGAATATCTGGAAAAAGATCCGGAGACAAACATTCCGAAGCTGATGGAGCTGGTTGATAAATTCACTCCCCAGGACTGGTACAAGGGGCAGAGGGATGCCATTCGTAATGCGATTCAGGATACAAACAGCAACTGGTATAAGCTGATCATGAATCTGTATCAGCTGGATCCTGGTGTTCGTAAAGTATTTTTCCAGAACTTTATTGTAAACGCCAGCTTAAAGGGAAGTGCAAGACAGGAAGAGGTTGCCAAAGAGAACAACTGCAACGTTCCGTGGGCAATCCTTCTGGATCCTACAAGTGCCTGTAATCTGCACTGCACAGGATGCTGGGCAGCAGAGTACGGTCACAAGCTGAATCTGGATCTGGAGACCATCGACTCCATTATCCGTCAGGGCAAAGAGCTGGGTGTTTACATGTATATTTATACAGGCGGTGAGCCAACCGTCCGCAAGAAAGACCTGATCAAGCTCTGCGAGATGCATCCGGACTGCGAGTTCCTTTCCTTCTCAAACGGAACCCTTTTCGATGAGGAATTCTGTGATGAGATCTTAAGAGTGAAAAACTTCGTTCCGGCATTTAGCCTGGAGGGTTCTGAGGAAGCCAACGACGGACGCCGTGGAGAGGGAATCTACCAGAAGGTTATGCATGCAATGAAGCTGCTCAAAGACAGAGGACTTCCATTTGGTGTTTCTACCTGTTATACAGGTGCCAATGTAGACAGTGTCAGCAGCGAGGAATATTTTGACAAGCTGGTTGACTGCGGTGCATTATTTGCATGGTTCTTCCACTACATGCCAGTTGGAAACGATGCTTCACCGGAGCTTCTTCTTACACCGGATCAGCGTGAGAAAATGTACCGTGCAATCCGTCAGTACAGAAGCACAAAAGCAATCTTCACCCTTGACTTCCAGAATGACGCAGAGTTTGTTCATGGATGTATTGCAGGAGGAAGACATTATCTGCACATTAACGCAAACGGTGATGTGGAGCCTTGCGTATTTATCCATTATTCAAACTGCAACATCAAGGATACTTCCTTACTGGATGCACTGAAGAGCCCGATCTTCCAGGCATATCATGACAACCAGCCATTCAACGAGAACATGTTCCGTCCATGTCCAATGCTGGAGAACCCGGAGATCCTGCGCAGACTGGTTGAAGAGACCGGTGCCAAATCCACAGACCTCCAGTCTCCGGAGAGCGCTGATCACCTTTGCGGCAAGTGCGACAAGTACGCAGCATGCTGGAAAGAAAGAGCCGACCAGCTCTGGGATGAGAGACTGAAGGAGAAAGCTGCCAAGGCTGGATGCTAAGCCAATTTTGTATAAGAAAAACTAAAACTTAGCCAGATAACCCTGTAAAATAGTGCAGGGCTATCTGGAAAGGCCGAAAAAATAAGTCTGAGTACAGTTCCCATATCCGAAATATCGGAAAGCTGTATTCAGACTTATTTTAGTTTAGAGCCATCTGGTCATTCTTTAGAACCTCTCAGACAGGCTCTAGTAGTTATATGCTCCCTCGTAAGCATTGCAGCGCTCTTTGCGCTTAGACTGCTTCTCACAGGTGCTGCACCTGTCACAGAATTCCTGCTCATAGCAGGTGGAACAGACGCAGCCCTTACATGCTTCACGGTCATAAGCAGAGGTGCAGGTGTAAGGGAGTTTGCTGTCTGTATTTGTCTTTTCGGACATAAAAATCACGCTCCTTTTTACTGTGATTATAATGCGAAAAATTATCACATTCAATGGAAAATATCTGAAAAAAGAGCGCGATATTTTTGGTTATTTTTAATTGGATTCCCAACGTCCGGAAGCACCGCAAGGGAGTACCAGTCCGTTTGATTTCACCGGAAGACCAATTTCCTGGGAATCTACGTGTCCGTTATATTTCTTCATTTCAGTTGACAGCATGTAAGTAAGGACAGCCGGAGCCAATCCGGTAGTATAGGAGTTGATCAGGAAAAACAGAGGATTATCGCTAAGAATCCTGGTGCAAAGCTTCACAAGAGGATGAATAGCATCTTCGATTTTCCAGATTTCGCCCTTAGGTCCTCTTCCATAAGACGGCGGATCCATGATGATCGCATCATAATGATTTCCACGGCGGATCTCACGCTCAACGAATTTCACGCAGTCATCCACCAGCCAGCGGATAGGAGCATCTGCAAGACCGCTTGCTGCGGCATTTTCCTTAGCCCATGTGACCATACCCTTAGAAGCATCCACATGTGTGACAGAAGCTCCGGCAGCAGCTGCTGCAAGAGTAGCCCCACCTGTGTAGGCAAAAAGATTCAGCACCTTGATGGGTCTGCCAGCCTTGCGGATCTTGTCGCCAAACCAGTCCCAGTTTACGGCCTGTTCCGGGAAAAGTCCTGTGTGCTTGAAGCTAAAAGGCTTCAGGTGGAAGGTCAGATCCTTATAATGGAGATCCCACTGCTGTGGCAGATCAAAAAACTCCCATTCGCCGCCTCCCTTGGAGCTGCGGTGATAATGGGCGTTCATCTTACGCCATCCCGGCTCTGTTTTCGGTGTATCCCAGATTACCTGCGGGTCCGGACGCACAAGGAGATAGTTTCCCCATCGCTCCAGCTTCTCGCCGCAGGAAGTATCAATTACTTCATATTCTTTCCAGCCATTTGCAATCCACATAATTCTGTTTACCTCATTCTTTATTCATTGATTCATTAGATTGTTCTATATTAATGATTCACAGATGCTTTGTGTTGTGAAGCATCTATAACATTTTTATGATAGCAGAAAACACGAATCACGTCAATTTTGTTAGACTTTTTTAGCAGAAAAAGAAATCGGGGAGGGAAAATAAAAAACTGTCGTGTATAATAAATATCCCGCAGAAGCCCATGATTTTTGTTCATGCTCTCTGC
>CAVJRB010000378.1:3008-9640 GCA_963651655.1 bacterium
TCTGCGGGATCCTGTTATTTCAGGCTGTCAGCCTGTTATTTGTTTCGTATAGCTGTTAAGCACCAATTGTGAACGCATAGCTTCCGGACTCCAGTGTATAAACTGCACAGATGGTTCCATTGTGTTCTGTCATTTCTACGAAAGCTGCACCTTCCGGAGCGGTTGTGGCCTTTGCCTGCTCTTCTGAGATTGGAAGATAAAGGGTAGCAGTTGTGTTTGCAGGAACAGTAGCTGTGTAGGTTTCCATAGCGCCGTCCTTTGCAGTCCATCCGCTTTCGATGGTTCCGTAGTTGGACTCGTAAGAACCGTTTGCGTATGTGAAGGTACCGCCAACTGTTGGCTGTAATACAAAGCTCTTATAACCAGCCTGTCCATCCTCTCTTGTAATACCAAGCTGATAGGACATCATCCACTCAGAGATTGCACCAAGAGAGAAGTGGTTGAAGGAGTTCATGGAGTTGTTTCCATTGAAGCCGCCCTCTACAGTGTAGGAATTCCAACGCTCCCAGATGGAGGTTGCACCCTGAGTTACCGGATACAGCCAGGATGCGTAATCTGTCTGCTCGAACAGCTTGTAAGCATCATCGACATAACCATATTTGGTCAGTACAGGAACAAGGTTCGGGGTTCCGGAGAATCCGGATGTAATAGTGTAGTTTGCTGCTTTTACAGTTTCTACATAGTTTTCAACTGCTTTTGCTTCGTTTTCTTCGTTGAATACACCATAACGGAGAGGGGTAGCATAAGCTGCTTCCGTGTCATAATATGTAATTTCCGGCTCATCAAGCTGGTTGCCGTCAGCGTCAGTAGTTGTCTTGGTATAAAGTCTGCAGGTATCTGCCTCTACGTAGCAAGCGTTCCACTCTTCTTTTGAAAGATCGTACTGAGCTGCATATTTGTCATGAAGCTCTGTGTTTCCAACAACCTCTGCCATGTCTCTTGCAAGACCGATCAGATATACATAAACGGCGTTGTTGATAAGGCCTGCATCGGTGGAGTCAACAGAAAGCCAGTCTGCAAGGATACCGGTTCTGCTGGTAAGGTGTGTAAACTCTTCGCTCATATCATAGCTGTCAAGGTAGTCAAGATAGTGATCGATAGCGTCTAAGTTATCTTCGATGATGATCGGGTTGCCGGTCTGCATGTACATGTTATAAGGAATCACGGTAAGGGCTGCATCCCAGGAAACACCGGAGAATCCACGTCCGCCAAATTCATCTTCCTGAGGCTCAGCTGTAGGAGCATATACCGGAAGAGAACCATCCTTACGCTGAACTGCGCGCAGAGATTTCAGCCAGTTTCTGTAGAAATTGTAAACATCTGTGTTGTAAGATGCTGCCATGGAGAATACCTGTGCATCACCAGTCCATCCAAGACGTTCATTTCTCTGCGGGCAGTCAGTTGGCAGGGAAAGGAAGTTGCTTGTCTGGGAGTTCTGTACGTTTTTAAACAGACGGTTTACGTTCTCATTGGAGCTGTCGTAGGTAGCTGTCATGTTTACGGAAGAGATTACTTCTGTCTTAATGTTCTCAGCAGGAAGCTCCTTCTTCAGTCCGCTGATCTCAATGTAGCGGTAGCCATGGAAGGTGAAATGAGGCTCAAATTCCTGATCACCTTCACCGGCAATAAAGAAATCTGTACAAAGAGCCGCACGAAGGTTTTCTACCATCATGGTTCCTACAAGTCCGTCTTCCTGATACTCCGGAAGGTCCGGATAAAGGATTTCTGCATAACGAACAGTAACTGTGCTGCCTGGATCCACATAGTCAGCCGGGATGGTGATGTGGGGAACGCCGATTACGTTCTCACCCATGTCATAGATGTAAGATCCGGAGCCTTCCTTGGATTCTCCAAGAGCTTCTTTTACATCCAGTTCTTTTACAACAGAAGCTTCTTCATCGTAGCGGACTACGAAGCTGAAGTCGTTCATTCTTGGCTCATGTACAACTGGTTTTTCCCAGTCCTCA
Organism: bacterium; assembly: GCA_963651655.1. Taxonomy (GTDB): domain Bacteria; phylum Bacillota; class Clostridia; order Lachnospirales; family Lachnospiraceae; genus Blautia_A. The sequence continues at coordinate 4,976 of CAVJRB010000378.1, forward strand.
GATTCTGTGTAGTCAGCAGTTGCCCAGCCTTCATATTCCTGTGCTGTCTGCTCGTCATATCTTTCACCATTGTAATGGGACTCTGATTTTACAGGACCTTCTGTGGAAACGGTCCAGTCATCCTCGTTGGTTACGATGGTATCTGTGGTTCCGTCTGTGTAGGTGATATCCATGCGGGCCATAACTGCCTGATACGGTCCATAGTAGTTGTAGTCGCCTGTGGTGTAGTTCAGCTCGCCGCTCCACCAGCCCTGGCCCATCTGAACGCCGATTGCGTTGTCGCCAGTCTGAAGCAGATCGGTTACATCATAAACCTGATATGGCATATAGGTGGAATACTCTTCATTTCCTGGATTAAAGAGGCCGTCGCCTACCTTGTCGCCGTTGATGAACATCTCATAAGTACCCTGTGCACTTACGTACATTCTTGCGCTTGCAACTTCTTTGTCGTTGGTGGAGAACTCTGTTCTTACCATTGGGGAAGCGCCGTCAGAAGGATCTGCGTAAACAAGGGTTCCGTTGTCGCCGCCCTCAACTGTAATTTTATCCTCCTCCGGATCTACGGTTACGCCTTCAAGTCCGTCGAAAATACTGTAGGTTGCGCCTGTTGTCTTATCAAAAAGAACAACATCGTCATCATTGTCGCCATACATATCAACTGCAAGTCCATTGTAATAAGCTGTCTCGCCGGCGTTTACAGCGAAACCGATGGAATTCAGGTTCGGGAAGGTGTTGGAGTTGTGGTCACCGCCAAGCGGGTTCAGCTGGCGTCCTGCATCTACGTCAATGTCGTTCATGGATGCACTTACCTGGTTGCACTGGTTGGTCCACAGACGTAAGGTGATCGGGTCATTTAAGGATTTTCCTTCGAAGACTTCTGCCGGGATATCCACAACAATATCTGGTTCATCTGCCGCATTTTCTTCTTCCTGGCTGACGATGGAAGGAGTAAGTCCGCCCCAGCTTTCCACCATAACCGGATCGCCGTTTTCATCCAGCTCGTTTACAGCAGCCGGCATACCAACTACGTAAATATTTAATTTGGGATTTTCCGGATCTGAGATATCAATCTCATAGCGGAAATAGTTTTCGTTTTCCTTATTCCAGACGTTCATGGCCTTATTCTGAAGGCGGAAATCGTTTGCACCTAAGATCACAGATGCTTTTGTGCTTCCCTCAGGAATGGTTACGTTTACATGCATGTCAAAGAGGTTTGCGGCAGCTGCATCCAGGTTTTTCTTAGATGAGCCGATCCATTTTGCATCGCCCCAGGAATCATAAGTGGTATCAAGGAAAGAGGTTTCAAATGTGTTTACATCGGATTCCCATGTGCTGCCGTCCTCGTCGGTAACTGCAACCTTCCACTGATACTCTGTTTTCGGCTGAAGTTCTTCCCCTTCATATTTGATGTTGGTGGATTCGCCGCTTTCTACAACACCGCTGTCCCACACGGTATTTCCGTCCATATCCATTACCGTGATCTGGTAAGCGCTCTGGCTTGCTCCGGTTTTGCCGGATTCCATCTGCCAGGTGAAAACAGGTGTCTGGGTATCCACGCCAAGTGGATTGGTGAGACCGTCTGTGGTCAGTGCCACAATGCTCTTGGAATCATCTTCTGCAGCCATTACAGGAAATGCAGAAACGAAGCTGCTTCCAGCCATTGCCACGGTCAGAGCAAATGTTACGCCTTTTTGAACAATATTCCTTTTTTTCATAAAGACCCTCCGTTTATTTATTTGATGACTTTATTATAATAAACGAAGGGTCTCTTTTTGATTTTTATTTGGTATACAATTTTTAGGTTTTTATATTTATCCATTTTCGTAAGCGTCCTGCATCAGGCTGGTGATATAGTGCACGGAAATTGCCGCGCCGCCGATCTTTCGGGAGACACCGTCCTCCAGAGCCCATTCCACGTCGCCCCGCCAGCCCTGGTTGCAGTTTATGGTGTAGTGTCCTTCTTTTCCAAGCTCATGGAAAACATTCCAGATTTCATCTTCATTGGAAGAGGTTTCATCTGTGGACTGGTAAAGCTTTTCGAATATTTTCTTGCAGAGTTCAATGTGCTGACTTCCAGAATAAATGGCAGTTCCGCCGCCTTTGGAAATAACCGTGCAAAGAGGCTGCCCCTCATCATTGGCCGGGAGAGGAAATGCTCCCAGATTTTCCCCCAGGGCATTTAATAAAGAGGAGTAATTGAAATTCCCGCTGAAAAGCATTGCGGCTTCCCCGCTGCAGAAGCGTTCGATAGACTCTGCAGAACTCATGGAAAGGGAATGATCCTCCACATAATTGTTTTTATAAAGAAGCAGATACTGGTCGATGACCTTATCCCAGGTGCCGGGATCGGTAAAGGAAGCAGTTCCGTCAGCCAGCTGTTCATTAAAATCCGGGTTGGCCGAGTAGACCTGGTTTGCAGCAATCTGATACAGCCCGAACTGGAGGGCGTAGGAATCTTTGTTTCCGGAAATAATGGGAGTGATCCCCGCATCTTTCAGTTTTTCACACACATCCAGAAATTCCGGCCAGTTTTGGGGAATGGAAAGGCCAAGGTTTTCGAAAATGCTCTTATTATAATAGGTACATAGGATCATGGAAAAACGGTTCAGGGAATAGATATGCCCATTCCAGGTGACAGATTCCGTATCGGCAGGGTCTGCGTTCCGGATAACGTCCAGGTCCTCAAGGGGCTCCAGATAACCGGCAGGAGCCAGCTTCTGAACGGCGTTAGGCCCTGCCCAGTTGGGCTGTATATTAAAGAAATCCGGGCCTTCTCCCATGCTGAGCTTCGTGCTTAAAATGCTGTAGTACTGTTCTTCCGGGTAAGCTTCCACAACAATTTCGATGTCAGGAAAATCCCCCAGAAGCTGTGCTTCCAGAGACTGTTTGCGAACCTCTGCGTAATTTCCGGTACCGCTGACCATAAAGGTGACCTGTGTCTTTTCATTATTATTTTTATCAGAAGCAGCGCTGATGGTCCTGGCAGTACCAAAGAGTGTCCCCGGCAGCAGGCTGCCTGTGAGAAGAGCGCTGAGAATAAAACCGGTGATTTTTTTCATATTGCATCCTTTCCCTACCAAATTCAGTAAAGACATGATATGATGTTATCATACTTCAGGCCCAACGAAAAGAGGATTTCCATATGAAACTGAAATATCGCTTTTTTCTGATTTTTGCAGCGTTAGCGGTGGTGCCGCTGTTTCTTTTTTCCTACATTGCGTATAACCATTACACCAGTTTATCCAATGCACAGATTACAGAGACCTCTTCGAATATTATGGAACAGGCAGTGAAAGAGACGGATTCTGTTTTTGGTCTCATGCAGCACATTCTGGAACTGGTACAATATACATCGCCTAATGAAGAAACAATTTTACAGGAGCTTGGGAAATTTGCAGATCCGGATTCCAAATACAGCGACCAGGATATTTATGAAGCCAACAAAAGGATGAAATACATTTTCCAGAATTTCGTTTTTTCCACAGAAAATATCAACGGAATTTTTATTTTCACGCCCTCGAAGGTGGTGCTGGGGCAGGGCTATGGAAATGGCGTGGATGTACAGAGCGGCTATGACCCGGAAGGAGAAGACTGGTACGAAAACACCTTGGATCTGGAAGGCAAAATTTACGTAGACGGGGTGAAAGACAGGGAATACCTGCTGAACGATACCCCTTCCATCTCTTTTTCCATGTGCGTGTATGATGTGTATTCCAGAGACTTTCTGGGCGTTCTCTATATTAACTGTTCCCCGGAGATTTTTTCTCTGGATAATGTGAACGTGCTGCCGGAAGCAACGGAATTCGTGCTCAAAAGAGACGAGGAAGTTTTGTATAAAAGCAATCCTTTTGACTGGGAAGATTCTCTGGAAGACAGGGAAAAAAGCCACGAAATAGAATATGCCCAGGAAATTACAGGGGAGGGTGTGACCTTAACCGCAGTTTTTGACAAGGCAGGTCTGGCAGCAGATTTCAGGGTGACCTTGTCCTTAATGCTTTTTGTGCTGGTGGTATTTCTGGTTCTGTTTGTTGTGCTGGCCTATTTCCTGGCCAGGTATCTCACCGAGCCAATCACGGCTCTGAGCCATATTATGGCCCATCCAAGGGAAAAGAACAGGGCTGTGGAGTCTCCCTATATGAACCGCACAGACGAGATCGGAACCCTGTACAACCAATACCAGACCATGCTGGAGGAGAACAACCGCTACATTAAATCCGAATATGAAAACAAAATGATCCTGATGGACACTCAGATGAAAGCGCTGGAATCCCAGATCAACGCCCATTTTCTTTATAATACCCTGGAAGCGATCAACAGCCTGGCAGAGATTGAAGGCTCCAAAGATATTTCCGTTATGGCGCTGGCACTTGGGGACATGTTCCGCTACAGCATCAAAACCAAAGGGGCGCTGGTGCCGCTGGAAAAAGAACTTGCCCATGTACAGAATTTTGTTGCCATCCAGCAGATCCGCTTTGACAATGGATTCCGTTTTGAGATGGAAGTGCCGGAAGAACTGCTTTCCTGCCGGATCCTGAAGCTGATCCTTCAGCCTCTGGTGGAGAACGCCCTGTACCACGGCCTGCTTCACTGCAATGCGGGAAGCTCCATTTATTTATCCGCCAAAAAGGAGGACAAAACCATCTGCTTTACCGTAACAGATGATGG